>RFKV01000068.1 GCA_003694175.1 Candidatus Dojkabacteria bacterium
ATTTCTAAAAGTTTCTTCAAAATCTTTCCCAAAAACACAAAATTTTTCGCCAATATTCCAATCTTCTGTGCTAAGTAAATCTCCTAAATCTTTATCAGGAATACCAATAGCGTTCAAAAAATCTTTTCTTTTATAACCATTAGTATCATCTTTTTTAGCATCATTATCAAAGCAAACATAACAGGGTATTTCAAAAGCTGTAAAGAATCTCCACCATTTAGCTAATTCACCTTTTCCTCCAACGCCTATAATATCTATACCTTTTTCTAAAACATCTAAATCAACTTTTTCCAAATAAATAGGTAGTGCTAACTCTTCTGTCATTCCTTCTACCAAAACAATTTTGTTTGCAAAAAATCCTTTTAAAATATTGAAAGTTGCGCTTTTAGAGTAAAACGGGATTATAGTATTAGCATCTGCGTTTGTTGCACCTTTGCTTTGACAAAATTCAGCCAACGATTTTTTATCCATGTTTTTCACATAAGTTCCTTCACTATCTTTTCTAACTAAGTAAATTCCCTCTAAAAATTCCAAATCAATAAAATAGGGACTATGGGTGGTAATGACAACTTGCAAACCGTCTTTTGCCATATTAAATAAAGTTTTTGCTAACCATTTTTGGGCTAATGGATGTAGATGTGCCTCTGGTTCATCGATAATTAAAATAAGTGCTCCTTCGTTTTTAAAGCATTGAGCATAAGCATGAGCAAAGGATAATGCCAATATTTGTTGTTGGCCGGTTCCTAATTCATCAAAGTTTCGGCTTTCATTATTTTCATGTGGTAAAACTCTTAAATTTTTAAAGTAATTGCTTGGGTCATATGCAGAAAAATCTAATTGTAAGCCATGAGTCATGTTCTGAATATAACTTCCCGTTATGGAAGACATTTTGCCTTTAAAGTCCTTAAACTCTTCCACATCATCAAATATTTTAAGAATTTGACTGTAAAGTTCTTTTAACTTATTTACTCTCATCTCATCTGACGTGAGTTTATCGTGAAAAGCTTTGGTTACTTTGGAAAGTAAGGTGTATTTTGTTGAATAACTTAATTGATATGTTAAGTTTTGCTCAGATGAAACAAGTATTGCCGATAATTCTTCTCTTAAAGGATTTGAAACATAAAGATTTTCATTTCCGTCGCTTTGAATAGCAACATATTTAGTTTCATTACCCTTTTCTTTTTCTAATTTAAATCCCTTACAACTATGCTCATTATTTCTACCCAATTTATTTTTAAAATCGGAAACTTCTGCTTTTATGATTATTTTATTGTTGGCAGACCGGTTGTAATAATCGTGATCATCAAACTCTTTATATTTTGGATGCCACTCACCAAATAAAATTTCAATAGCCCGTATGATGTTAGTTTTTCCGGAATTGTTTTCCCCGATAAGAATTACAGGCTGATTTTCCGGAAATTTTATAGTCACTGGGCTATTGCCTATTGAACGGTAATTTTCAATTGTAATAGATTTGAGTTTTGCCATATTTTCATTTATTTTACTTTCCTATGTCAGTTCATATACATCCCCTCCACCATCTCATCCAATTCTTTCTGTATTACTTCAAGCTGATTCTCTGCTTCGACTTCACTTATTTTACCCTCAAACTTTGATTTTTGAATATCATATGCACGGTTAAAAATTCCTTCAAATTGTTTCAATTGGTCTGCTGATGGAATAATGATGGGGAGTTGGCGAATATCATTTATTTGAATGTTCACAGAGTAGTTTATAAATGTTCGGTAAAAATGAAAAATGATAAATGAATTTAAAAGAGCTACTAAATATCTATCATTCAAATTGCAGATTATACTGTACAGTGACATGCTACCAACATCATTGATGCTTTTTTGCTTTATTCTTGTTTTGATTAAAGTTGCATTTGGATTTAAAATATTAGTCCAGCAAAAACCTTCACGGAAATAGAATTGGTAACCTTGCCACCTTGCTTTTGGATCAGTTTGTAGAAATTTTACATTCTTTCTACTCCAATCAATATAATAAGGTGTTGGGGCATACCAGCGGTTGCCGTCTTTGTCGCCTTTGTCATAAGGCACATAAGTTTTTGTGCCCGCAATCCCGTTCAATTTTTCATCGTCGGTAAGCATATCTACATTGGCTATTTCATTTTTATTTACAATGCGATATAGCCAGCCCTGCCCAAATACATCACGTCCGTATTTTTCTTTCAAACTATCAAAAAGTTGGCGTATTTCTTGCTCACTAAGTGCGTTTAAAAATTGCTGAGCATCGGCTTTGGTTTTTATATTTTGTTTTTTGCAAAATTCAGTGGCTAAAAGGAGTTTTTCGGGTCTTTGTTTTTTTACATTTTCCGCCCATTTAGTGCCATCTAAAACACCTATGTATTTACCGTTATTGGCTGTGGCTAAACCTTGTCCGCCTTCGGTAATCAGTCCTAACAAAGTAATATCGCCGGGTTTTAAGGATTCACGGTATTTTCCCAGTTCATTTTTATTTTTTTCTATGTTTTTACTTGTAGATATTTTTTCCCACCATTGTTG
>RFKV01000010.1 GCA_003694175.1 Candidatus Dojkabacteria bacterium
GTTCATAAGAGGGATTGTTACGTAATTTAACAAACTCATTAGGTCTTATTTTTGATGAGAAACCTTGTGTGTTTGAAATATCTTTGAAAGTTGCAATATTTAGTAAATTATCTTCTGGAGAAAGACACTTTTTAGTAACCATCTGGAAGTTACTGATTTCCGAAAAATTTATAATCCATTCGTCTGAATCAGACTCATTACACCTTATTACCATTCCCGTCTTAGGTAAAAAACTTATAGATTTACTTTCCATTATTTCCGTAGATGCTTCTTTTTCACTTAAGTCCAGATTTGAATAGCTAAGATTTGAACTTTTATATTTTAATGAACTTCTGGAAATATTTTGGTTTGCTTTTGATTGGAGAACAGTAGGAAGTGTATCTTTACGGTAGGCCTTACCTTTTCCATTGATATTTGAAATTAGCGATACACCGGCAGTTTTTTTAACAGAACTTGTTTCCTTTAAAATGGGAGAATAGGATTTTTTTCCGGCAATCAGAGTTTGAGTAGAAGAAAAGGTTACAGCTTTAACGCTGTCATTTATTTGAGCTTCATTAAGATCATCACTTTGAGCTTGTTTAATAGATTCTTGTATTAAGGATGGTTTATTTTCTACATCAATAAGTTCAATAGGGGAGGAATTACTGTTATCAGGATCTATCTTTTTGGTAGCGCTATTAGTAGTTACTTTAGTTTGATTAGTTTTTGTTTTTGAAGATGTTGATGCGTCTTCGAACATTCTGATTTCATAGTTAGAACCATCAAATACTATCGATTGAGCGTTAAATGTACTTACCAAAATGGTAAGAAATACTACAAGGTACAGTACCAAAGCCGAAAAAAAATTCTTTTTACGAAAGCCAAACATTGAATTTATTGTTCTTTCTAGAATTGTAAACATAATTTCCTCCAGATATGGTTTTCTTTTATATTCTAAGTTTTCCACATTTTAAGGAGTATTATTTTTATTTTGCCATCAATACAACTGTTTGTAATATTTTTTTTGTAATTACTCATTACTAAGAATAGTAAGAGGTGTATATAATATATATACACCTAGAATAACACTGTACAAAAAAGAAAAACAAAAAAAGAAAAAACAGAAGAAAAAAAACAAGGAAAAACAAGGAAAAAAAACAAGGAAAAAAACAAGGAAAAGAACAAGAAAAAAACAAGGGAAAAAAACAAGAAAGGAAAAACAAAAAAACAAGAAAAGCAAGAGAAAACAAGAAAAACAAAAAAAGAAAAAAGGACAAAAGGAGAAAGAGAGAGTTAAATATTCCAGGGCTAAAGCCGGGCTCGCAGCTAGGCTAAACTTCTGTTATGCACAGTTAGTTGACGGTAGTCTTGCGGCAAATGCTTACAATAGCGTGTACTTCTACAAAGCCAGCAAACCCGCAAGATAAGAGCAACACAGCTCATGAAAATTTTCTAACTTCAAAACATACAAAACCATTTTGTATTTGGAAATAAATGATTGATTATGATGATTGATTATGTGGATAACGAAAAGAAAGCACAATTAAATCTTGGGGAACCACACAAAAAACCTCCTTTTTTATTAAAAAGAGAACCATTAAGTATGCCTTCTAATACAAGTCTGATTACTAATTCACTTGAAGATTGGACATATACTTTCGAGTTATTCTTTAATAAGATAGGAGATTCTAGGTAAGATGCACAAAAAGTATATAAGTCGAATAGTAAATTTAATCTACCATCTAACTCGACAAATTTAAGATAACCATCTTTTTGGTTTATTATTGGAAAATCACATGGAGTCCCATTGATATGTTCTTGTATTTTGAGAAAAAGTTCTTCAACATTATTCAACTTATGTGTGGCTGCAAAACTTTCCAATTTATATTTTAAGAGTTTTTTGGGTTTAATTCCGGGGATTAAACCTCTAAGACCAAGATAAGCAAACGGTTCCAAACATGATAAATATTTAACTCTTTCGGGGATAACTATGTATGAATTTAATTCACAAGGAATTTTTAAACACCATTCTCCTGATTTAAGATAGTACCAATAAAAAGAATATGGTGCGTTTGATGGTCCGATTTTATAAACGTATTTTTGTGATTTACATGGGAAATATTTTATTTTTCTTACCCAGCCTATGTTTCTAAAGTATTCCAAATATTCGTCTATTAAAGAAATCATCATTATAAGCCTTCCGACCGAGGTGTACATAATATGAGGAAATAAAGTCATATTTGATGCAGTTATATTAATGGTAAATACATCACTCTTTTTCTCTATGTTTGTAATATTAACAAAAGCTTTACACTTTTGAACTTTATTTTTCCATTTAATTCTCAATTTAAGATCGTTTATAATCTCACCAACCAATAAATCATGGGAAGATGATTCATGATATATCCAATCTATCTCACACTTTTTCAACATTTCTTTTAGTTCGTAAATGGATCTCATACTACATTTCTCCTCACTTTTGAACTTCTCATGACTGAAGTCACGAGATTCCTGCGCTGTCACTTCTTATGAAGTGAGAATTAACAGGTTGTTCCTGCGGTTAAAAGCTGAATAGCTTCATTTTTCAAATTGACACTTGCGTTCACATTTCGATCGTGATGTATGCTACATTTAAACAAACCCTAGCCGATTCATTTCATGACTAATGTCTGTTCTCGGTTAAGCGCATGAAGAGATACGCAAGTATCTGCATTATCATTATAACACATGCCGTTTTGAATCTCTCACGGCTGAAGTCATGAGAGATTCAATGCTAAGGAAGCATTATCGTTAAAACAAAAAAGTATCACTTACTATAAGTAAGAAAGGAAATTACCGCGAAATTTGCCCAAAATTTTCATCTTTTGTAAAACGGGAAAACTGATTATTACGTGGTGAGGGATCATCAAAAGATTTATTTAATATGGTAAACATATTTTCTAGAAGTTTAATTGTAGTTTCAGGAAGTTGATATTGCTGTTCTATTAATCCTCTA
>RFKV01000069.1 GCA_003694175.1 Candidatus Dojkabacteria bacterium
TATGTCTCCTCTACATACTTAATATTCTTATTTTCTCTTTCTCTTGGCGTATCATTACTATTTTTCTCATTACATGCGGTTATCGACAAATATTTATTTAAAAAATTTTTTGAACAACCAAATTTTATAATGGCATTGAGAAGATCTTTATTTTTATTAACTGTAATATTGTTGTACTTTGCTAATAGAGTTTATCCTATTCAGACACAAGTTAATTTATCATTGCTTGCTGTAGTTTTTCTACTTGAGATCTTTTTTATTTTGGGTAGCAGGCAAAAAATTAATCTTTATAAGGGTTTTTCCGACAACGAGACTGGTGAAGAGATCAACAGAGTAAGAGTAGAGTAATAGTGTTGATTAGACAACAATAAATTCTATATCCATACTATCGTCAACAAATTTCTCACCTCCTAAAAACAGGATTGTTGCCCACGTATCTGCCGTTATTGCATTATCTGCTTTACAAAATGAGGTTGTGTATTTATTTATAGACATACCATCTGTAGGGTTTATAATGTGGTGAAATTTTCCAATCTTTCTTACCCATGATCCGGATGAGCATATTGACTTATCCGCTTGTAGTTGGGTATATCCTAAAACTTTTTCTTTTGTTTTTAGCTCAATCACCCAATGACTCTTTATTGAACTTGAATGAACTCTTATATCCCCGCCTGCATTTATTAAAAAGGCTATATTTCTGTTTTGGCAAGTATTAAGAATTTTTGCATGAGCACAGTCTATCGCATATCCTTTTCCAATTGCACCTAAGTCAATCCTACATCCCTCAGGAAGTTTTACTGCTTTTCTGCGTTCGTCAAAAATAGTTTTTGCAAATTTGGGCCTGCAAAGTGACCTTTCTTTTAATCTGTTGATAATTTCATCGTCACTACAAAAATTATGTTCTGTTTTTCCCTTTCCCCCTATTCCATACCCAATTATCTCTAAATAGTCTATTACTGACGGATCAAATAGGCCGTTAGTTTTAACATGTAGTTTATATGCGTAAAAAAGCAAGTTATAAAATTCATCTGTAACTTTCACAAATTTTCCTGAATTAGCATTCAGATTGCTTAATTCGCTTGAATTATCAAATCTTGTGAATTTCTTTACGATCCTATTAAACTCGCTAAAACATTCTTCAAAAAGATCTAGAAAAAGAACAGTTTCCTTTTGTTGGTAGTAAATATCTAAAATTATGTCTGTTCCCATCATCTGTCTTGACTGTGAAAACTTTTTCATTTTTGTGTATCATCCTAACGTGTATATTTGAAATTTTATCTTATTTTTTATGTATCCATTCAACTTACCTAAACTTAATTTCAATTACAGTGACCTTGAACCAATCATAGACTCAAAAACTATGGACATACACTACAATAAACATCATGGTGGTTATGTGAATAACTTAAATATTTTACTTGTCGATTTTCCTGAGTTTCACGGTTATAGCGCGGAAGGCCTCTTAATTAACCATTTAAAATTACCTGAGAGCATACGCCAGGCTGTGATTAATAATGCGGGAGGACACTTAAATCACACTTTATTTTGGGATATTTTAACCCCGGGTGGAAGTGTGAAACCAATAGATGAGATAAAGGATTGTATAGATGAATGTTTTGGAAGTTTTGACCAATTAAAAAATCGTCTCATAGAGGAGGGTTTAAATAGATTTGGAAGTGGTTGGGTCTGGCTGGTCACTCCGTCGAAAGACAAATTAGAAGTACTAAGCACACCAAACCAAGATAACCCTGTTATGATCGGTAAAAAACCTGTTTTAGGAATTGATTTATGGGAGCATGCTTATTATTTACAATATCAGAATCGAAGGAAGGACTATTTGGAATCTGTTATCACAATTCTCAACTGGGACAAAATCAATTTTAATTTTTTGAGTTCTTGAGTGATGAGCAGACATAGCAGGGCAGGTTTGACAAATAAAAAAAACAAAATAGTGCTAGGTATTGATACGTCTTGTGACGACACCTCGGTTGCAGTTGTTTCAGGAACAAAAGTTTTATCTTGCGTAACTGTATCTCAATCCAAAAAGCATAAGGATTTCGGTGGAGTCGTTCCTTCGTTGGCAAAATTAGAACATCAGAAGGTTATAAATTTTGTTGTGTCTAGAGCAATTAAAAGATCAGGTATATCAGACTCAGAAATAGATGAAATTGCCGTTACTATTGGACCAGGTTTGGCAATTGCGCTTGAGGTTGGTATAAGAAAAGCAACGGAGATATCCAGATCGCTTGACAAAAAATTAAGAAGTGTAAACCATATGACTGGTCACTTGGTCTCAGGTTTAATTGAAAAGGACTTAGCATCTTTGAAACTTCCTGGGCTTGGTGTATTAGTATCGGGAGGTCATACAGAATTAGTTTTTGTTGATGAAAATTTTGAGATTTACAAAGTCGGAGAGACACTAGATGACGCTTGCGGGGAATGTTTAGATAAGTGTGGAAGGATAATAGGACTTGGATATCCAGCTGGTAGAGCTATTTCAGAGATTGCAGACAAAGTTAGGAATAATTATAAGGTAATTTATACAAAAAAGAATAACTTACTCTATTCACACATAAAAGACAATAGTGACTATAACTTACCAATACCAATGAGTCAAACTCAATCCTTGGATATGAGTTTTTCAGGTTTGAAAACTGCTTTTAATCAGCTATTTTTGAAGCTTAAGAATACATCAGATATTGACTTTTATAAACTCATAGTATTGCTAGAGAACACGGTGTATGCTCAAATTCTTTCAAAATTAAAAATGGCATTAGATAAATATAAACCTAAATCATTACTTGCGGGTGGGGGAGTAATTGCTAGCAACTACTTGCGAAAGGAAATAAGAAAAATTTGTGCAACTCAAAATGTCGACTGCTATATACCAAAAAAAAGATATACTACAGACAATGCAGCTATGATAGGGTTAGTTCCATACGTAGAAGACTTTCTTGCAAGGAAGTATAATGAGCAAATAAAAAATGTGGACAGAAATCCTAATCTAACATACGAGCGCATAGAAAAAATTAAAAATTTCTACTTATCTGACTAAACGCCAATTTTAAAAAATACTAAGCGACTACTCGGAGGATAAAATATAAATTAGACTTTGATGCACAAACGTGTTCACTGACGCTTGTAATGTTTTATTAGCTTATTAAACGCGTTTTATCGTTTTTATCAAAAAGATACAATGTGATTTTCAGTTAGCTATTCTTTAAATGAAAAGAGATTCAATTTGGTGACAGATTGCAAAACAAACTAATTAGGTTTTGTGTTTAGTACTTTTGAGTTTTACGCTTTTTAAAATACTAGGTACTACTAGACTTGTTTTTCTGCGATATTTACTATCGAGTCTTTTAATGCTTCTTTTATACTGTGAACGTTGCCTATGTTGAGTTTATCCTCTAAAAACTTTAGTGACAAACAGCTATCACCTTTTAAGGTTATTATGTAGCTCTTCACTTTTTCTTGTAATCTGAATTTATGGTTATCTGTTCTCTCAAAAAGAGTGTAGTGTACATATTTGCCACAACATAGATACATATCATCTTGGTAAATTTTTATTTTTTGGTTAGGTCCTGTTTTAACAAGTGTAAAATTTTCGTATGACATAAGGAAATTTTTTGCGTTATTTTTGAGTGAATCATATAACTCATCTAATATTTGGTATTGTATTAACTGTTGGCTACTTGGGGGCGTTATTCTTAAAGAAATTTGGGA
>RFKV01000070.1 GCA_003694175.1 Candidatus Dojkabacteria bacterium
AAAGACTGAAAAAAATTGATTTTTTAATATTATTCATTGTATCTGTTTTAACAACAATTGGAGCAGCCCAGATATTTTCTAGTACGTATTTCTTTGAGATGGGTCCATCGATGTTTTTTAAAAATCACTTAATTTTTGTCTTAGCTGGCTTCGTAGTTTTTTTCCTTTTGTCAATGTCAAATCTTAAAAGAATATTAAAGGACCAACTAATTTTTTTTATCGGATTGTTCACACTCTTACTACTTCTATCCGTACTTTTATTTGGGACATCAGCCTTCGAAGCGAAAAGATGGATAACAATAGGAGGCCTAACAATTCAACCATCAGAGTTCTCAAAAATTAGCACTGTAATTATAATATCCTACTGCTTATCAAAAATAAAAAGAAATGACAAAAGTTCAAGTATTATTTTAATAGTGTCGTTAGCATTTAGTTTTTTAGTTGTTGTCCTAGTATTTCTCCAAAAATCTTTAGGAAATACCTTATTTTTAACTTTGATAGTTGTTGGTTTATTGCTGGGAAATATAAGAGTATCGTTTAAAACGGTAAAAATAATTTTCACTTTATTGATTTTTTTATTGCTATCCTTTGACCCCTTTGACAAGTTTAGGCCAGAAGAATGGTTTTTTTTAACAACTGTAGGAGCCTTTATCTTTATATTTTCTTATTTAATTTTTAAACGTGTTAGAAAAGACCAAAACCAAAATTTAGCTACTTGTTTCCTGTTGACCATTCTTTCAACTTTTGCTCTAAACTTTTATCCAATACTTAGTTTTTCATATGAAAATTTACTGCAACCGTTCCAAAAAAGTAGAATTGAGTCTTTCTTTAAAAACTCGGAAGAGAATAACTTAACAACTAACTACAACCGTGAAATGTCGGTATTAGCAGTGAGCAGCGGCGGCTTGATTGGAAGTGGCTTTATGCAAGGTCGACTTACAAACTCAGGATACCTACCTTTTGCTTTTACTGATTTCTCTTTTGCCTCTTTTACTGAGCAGATGGGAGTGATTTGGTCATTTTTTATACTTGTACTTTTTACGGTTTTATTTGATAGAATCTACAAAATCTGGTTATCTACCGAAGATCTGTTTCTTAAAAATTTAGTGCTCGGGGTTGGTATTATGCTTTTTTTGAACGTCTATCAACACATTGGTATGAATTTAGGCATACTTCCTATCACTGGGGTACCACTACCTTTTTTAAGTTATGGAGGCTCCGCACTAATTACTGTGTTTATAGGGCTTGGGATTGTAAGTTCTGTGAAAATCTACAACAAAGAAAATACTTTTTAAGACAAAGCAAGTCTTATGCTAAAATTCGAGGGGATTTGCTGCAATTTATGAAAATTATCACTATAGATGGTCCTGCTGGTGCCGGAAAAGGCATTACTGCAAAGCTGTTAGCGCAAAGGTTGAACTACTATCACCTAGATAGTGGAGCTTTGTACAGAATTGTTTCTTTATACCTTTTAAGAAAAGATATAAGGCCTAATGAATTAGATAAGATAATTTCAAAGGTACAAGAAATAGATATTAAAATTACGCAATTAGAAGATAAGACTTCAAAGTTTTACCTTAATGGGCAAGATGTTACAGATGACATACGAACGGAAGAGGTTTCCTCAAAAGTTGCTGATTATGCAAAAATACCAGAAATAAGAGAGTTTGTTAAAAAACAACAAGTTAAAATCTGTCAGGACATGAACATTGTGGCCGAAGGAAGAGACACAGGAAGTGAAATATTCCCAAACGCAGACCTAAAGATCTACCTAACTGCTGACTTCGAAGTTAGAGCTGAAAGAAGATTTAAAGAACTCGTCTCTAAAGGAAAAAATGTTGATTTTGACAAGGTAAAAGAAGAATTAAGACAAAGGGATTATTTAGATCTAAATAGAGAGATTTCACCACTTAGAGTTCCTGAGGATGCTAGGATACTTGATAATACGAATTTGACAATTGATCAACAGGTTGACATAATTTACAAATGGTTTCTTGAAATACAAAGCAAAGATAATGAAAACAAATAGAATTCTTGATTTAACGATTTATTTATTAGGTCTTATTGCTTCACTTCCTTTTTTGGCGCCTTTTTTTACAAAAATTGGGCTTGTTTTCCCTGCAAAAATAATTTACTTTATCTATAGTTTTTTTTGTCATCAGTTTTCATATAGATCAATAATGCTATTTGATTACCAAATAGCGTGGTGTGCTAGAGATACTGCAATATGGTTATCGATTTTTGTTTGTTTTGTTCTTGTTCGTTCCAATTTTTTACCAAAAATAAAATGGTACTGGGTGATCCCCTTTATAATACCTATGGCTTTAGATGGTGGTATACAAACTATAATTACAATACTTGGAATTTCACCAACAGGAAATTTTGTGAGTGAGGCTTTTTATGTTAGCAACAACTTAGCCAGGTTCGTCACTGGTACTTTGTTTGGGATCGGGGTGGGTTGGTGGTTATCCTGGCAGATCAGACTAATAGGTGAACAAGAATATGAAAAAATCAATTTTAAATTTGAGATATTTAGGACCAGAGGATTAAATATAATTCTAAAAACAGGAATAATTTTTTGTTTTATGCTTTTAGCGTATGTCCTGTTAGTTTTCCTTTGGAGAGTTTCAAGCACAATAAACCAGCCAACTGATTGGCTCGACTCCGCAGTAAAAACTCCATCAACAAAATTTTTTGAGAGAAGAACTAATGGATTGTGTCCAACAGATGCAACTAAAGATCCTCTTGCACTCAATTGTTTTTTACAAATTGACTTAGGAAGGTAGATAGAAGTGCATCAATCTTATACTTCATTAAGATTTTTGATACGTTATCCTGAATACCATTTAGAAAAATATTTTCTAAACCATCTTATTTGTTTTTTTGCTAATCTCTTATGTGACAAATATACGCTTTCTTTCAACTTTTCAATGTCAGCTCCCACACCACCACCTCTATCTAAATAATCAAAAACCTGCCTATATCCAGAAGAATTTCTGAGATTTGGAACAATTCTGTCCCCCCAATAATTTTTTATATTTGCGCATTCCTCGATCAAACCGTCTTTAAACATTTTTCCCACCCTTTCATATAAAATTTTTTCGAGGTCAAAGAAGCTTGGCATAGTTAAAATTAGATCAAAATCGAAGTGTTTTTGTGAAATTTCTTCAGAAGGTCTAACGAACCCCCGTTTCAAGACGTTTATTAGCCTTCTTGGGTTATTTCTATCCGATTCATTAAGAACGTTCACATCAATACCTCTTTTTCGTATTTCATCTTGTAATTGCTCAACGCTCATGGCTTCAAAAGCAGCTGAAGTAACGTTATTGATAATATGCTTCGAAAATTCGTATTTAAAAAGAACTGCAGACAGGTAATAACCACTGCCACCCACCAACACTGGAATATTTCCTCTATCCCAAATTTGTAAGACCAAGTTTCTGACAAGTTTTTGGAAACTAAAAACATCAATCTGTTTATCTGGATTAAGATAATCAATTGCCCAAATAGGTATATTTGTACCTGCATACCTTTTAGCTTTGTGACTTAACTTTAAGTCATAGTCGTTTTGAATTGAAAAACCAATTTCTGGCGAAAAATCCTCTAATTTACCCTTTGCTGAGCCTATATCGAAGTATTTGTAAATTTGAACCGTGTCACAGTTTACTAATTCAATAAATGGATTTTGTTTCGAGAACTCGATTACCTTCTCAGTTTTTCCAGAACCAGTTGGACCTGTAAAAACTATTAATTTTTTTCTCATCATAACTTTCAAAAAACGTCCATAATTTATGAGCCAGTAGGTTTTAGTTGAGACAACTTATGTCCATTGTTTATGAAAACTCCAACCAACAGTAACTTTTTTTAGTTAATATTATCTAAATAT
>RFKV01000071.1 GCA_003694175.1 Candidatus Dojkabacteria bacterium
CATAATAAGATGAAAAGTTTATAATGGCACAAAGGGAACATGTTATTGCCTAAAAATGATATTGCTTAAATGTTTTCAATCTAGCAGTAGTAGTTAATAATGAGTTTATTTAATTTATTTTTATGAATATTCAAAATTCATCTATTATTGAAGTATCAGGAGTGGAGAGACCGAAAGATAGAGATGATCGTAAGCGTGATGGTGTTTTAAGAAAAGTAACTAGAGGATTGTTATCACTACTGTTGCTGTTTAATGCTGCTAGTTGTAAACCTGGTGGTGAAGATGGTCGAGTTATAACTCTTGGTAGTAGTGGAAAAGGACACCGAGTGACTGTTGTGCATAGTATAAAAACGGATTATCTATATCCAAAAGAAGATCTATCATCTGATCTACCCAGTTGTAAACGCTCGAGTTTAATAGATGTTTCAGACAGAATTTTAGGTATTGATTTAGACGAGTCAATAAAGGCATACATTCAATGCTTTCGAAACGTTCTACTAGATGCTTATGACATCCTAAGGGAGATCTTAACTTCACAAGACAAAAGATGGTTGAATGAGAACAATGATGTTAATTTCAGCGCATTTAAGATTGACTTTGAAAGTAATGTAATACTGAAGTATCTCTATCGGCAAATGTATGGTAAAGAACTATCGGAGGAGGATTACATGCAAGACGATAGACTGTACATTTTGTTTGCAGTTGTGGTCCACTTGATGGATTTTCACGGTGTAGGAGATCAGAGAGATGGAGTTAGAAATTTAGTACGAAAAAATGAGGTTCTGGAGTCTTTACAACAGTTATGGATTAACGGTTTAACATTTGATTTAAAACCAATTACTGAAACAACAATCAAAAGCAGAGGTGATCAGGACGGAGACATTCAGGTAATTGTCACTAGAGAAATAATGATTCGTGCCAAGCATGTAGGATCCGATAAAAGTCTAAGAGTAGAATTAGGAATTTATAAGGAAATTTACAACGAATATTACGAAGATATTTCATTACCTCTTCCTGGTAACAATAGAGAATCCGAGAAACCTCATCTGGCTTTAAACGTTACGTTTGCTAATGGCTCATCCTATCTTTTTGTATTTCCGTTAGAAGAGTTAGTAAAGCAAGTTTTCGATGATGGGCATAGTGACGTTGAACCAAATCCAAAGTTCTTGTTTGAACATTAACTAGTAGAATAACAATTGATTGCAACGTTGAGATTGAATAAGTATTTAAAGTGTGATAAAATTTAGGCGACAATTGTAAATTTTTTTTAACATTATTTTAAATGGTAAGAAAAAAGTTTGTAATAACAAAGCCAGTTAACAAAACCAAAATTGTACTTAGAATAGGTTTGATAGCTTATTCAATTTTAGTTCCGTTTCTTGGATTAAATTTGGTATCTACGTATCTCTCAAATCAAACTTTTGCCACTGCAGCCGAATGTAGCTCTTTGCCAAGCGGCAGTTTTTGTTTTTTCAATGATGTTAGACCTAGGCATGGGGATCAGAATTCTTTTGTTGGATCAGTTTTGACTCTTCCTGCTGGCGATTTTGAAGCAGGGCATCAGATATATGTGTACAACAGAACTAATACTAGTTATTCAAATGTTGTAGTCAGAAATCATCTTCCAGCAAACGTTGTAGGTTTATCTACAGGCTTTAGAATTTGGAAAAATACCTTCAACACGTCAACTAATCAGTTTGATTCAGTAGACATCACTGGGACAAGTACTATTGATGACCTTAACACTACTGGAATTAATGTAGGCACACTAGACCCGCTTCAAGGAGTATCAATCAGATTCTACGTCCGAGTCAACACCGCTGTATTGGTACCAGGAGCTAATGTTTTCAATAATGTTAGTTATATAACCGGCACAAACGGGTTGAGTAGGTCAGATGATTCCACGTTTATAATTAACTATACCCCTGTGTGTGGTAATGGAATAGTTGATTCTAGTGTTAACGAGGAATGTGATGACGGAAATATTTATAACGGAGATGGTTGCAGCAGCAATTGCAAAAATGAGCCATCTCCTGAGATAACCTTAAATGAATCAAATTTAAGAGTGATTTCACCAAACCGTGTGTGTGGTCTTGCTGATGCTTTTGCAGACGATAGATTAGTGGTTAATGTTTCTAATTTTCTACCTGAACATACTCTACAGTACAGACTTACAGGTGCCAATTTGAGAGATTGGACTAATTTAACCGTATCATCAGAAGGATCAGCGAGTATACCTTTTAATTCTAATCTAAATCCAGGGTTAACTACGTTTGAATTTAGAGTATTAAAAGGTAGTTTGGTTAGGGCCACTCTTTCGAAAGTTTACAATGTTTCTACAGATCCAAGTTCAGAAGAGTGCACGCCGTCAAGCTCTAGGTTAACTCCAACTGTATCGATACAACTAAATGGAGCAGTAAATGATCAGGTTTGTGGAATAGGTTCAGCAAGGTCCGATGATAGTTTCACTATAGAAGTTGTAGGTTTTGAACCTGGGGATGTAGTGCAGTACAGATTCACAGGAGCAAATACGAGCACATGGACGACGGTTTCTCCGCTTGTGACAGTTGGCACATCTCCTGTTAGAGTTACGGGAAATGTGGGTTTCACCTCAGATTTAAATGGAGGAACAACAACGATTGAAGTTAGAATTTTGTCAGGTTCGTCTATTTTATCAACAGCAACTAGGAACGTTTATGTCGTTGTAGACCCTGCTTCTCCGGTGTGTTTGCCAAACGCTCCAGTGGTAACGTTAAGTGCTGTTGGATTGAGAGATGGTGAAATGTGTGGTATTGGATCGGCAATACCAGATGATGGCTTGAGTATAACTGTTTCTAACTGGAATTCATCTTATACAATTCAGGGAAGGTATTTTGTCGGGGGTGGTTCTTTTATGAGTTGGATGAATTTAGGATCCCCTTCAGTTTCCGGTTCTGTAGCCACACTATTTATTCCAAATTCAGTAAATTCTCCTTCAGGTCCAGCAGGTTGGGAAGTTAGGGTAGTTAACAGCTCTTCCGTAGTTTTGAGTAATTTGGCATCCATAAACTATATCATAAATACTAATCCAAGTTCTTTAGTTTGTGGTGGTACAAGCCGCGCAAATAGTCCAACGACGATCACGGGCATGCATGTCGAAAGGTTTGATGGTATCACTCTTCAAAATCACTTTGGTGATCCAATGTACACAACAGCAGACAATAGATTGGTTATAGGAGGTGTTTATTCAGTTGGAGCAATTTTTGTTGATCCTGAAGGAAATTTGATGCAGGTTAATATAGGGCATGGTCAGCAGGCTCCTGCATTTGGATTTACTTATGGTACGCTTACAGCAAACATCCCAAGCACAGTATATAAGTGGAACTACCTAGATACTACATCCATGACAGAGGGAAATACGACAATTAGGTTTAATGCGATCGACGGAATAGTTGGAAATCCTTCTTCTTTAAATTCTACAACAGAGATTATTAACGTTGTTGTTGATAAAACTCCACCCTCGATAACAAATGTTTCACTGTCTGAAGGCTCAACTGTTAGTGGAAATGTCAGTATATCTTTCGATTTGTCAGATGTTAAGTTAAGGAGGTTTTTGGTAGCTGTGGATGGTCAAGCTGGTTTGGGCTGTATTGAACAGATATCTCCGGCAAGCCCAAATATGTCAAATGGCACTAAATCATGCACAATTAACTTTTCTAGCTTGTCTAATGGGGTATATACTCTAAGAATTGTAGCTGAAGACGTGGTAGGTTTACTTAGTGAACAGACTAGAACTATAAATGTAAACAATACAGTGTTTTTATTCAAACCACTTATACTGGGATTTAACATTCAAGGTTCAAGTGAGACATCTAATCGCTCTATAGTTCCTAGTTCAACGCCGGTTGACTTATCGTGTTCAAATCCATACAAATACACTAATGTAAA
Organism: Candidatus Dojkabacteria bacterium; assembly: GCA_003694175.1. Classification (GTDB taxonomy): domain Bacteria; phylum Patescibacteriota; class Dojkabacteria; order J137; family J137; genus J137. Next base: position 3,928 of record RFKV01000071.1, read on the forward strand.
TTCTGTATCTCAAGTCTGGTCTACGCCTGATACAAATCCTCAGATAAGATTTCAGAGAGAAGTTATTAGTCCTTCTTTTGTTGCAAGTATTAACGTTTTGAGTCAAAACTTTTCAAATTTCGAGAGTTTTGGTACGCCGGCTGGAGTTGAAGGAGTCTGGAGATATAGAGTTAGATCATTTTTAGATACTAATAACAATGGTCAACTTGATAGTTTTGAATCAGTCTCAGCTTGGAGTGACCCGTGCACAATAATATTTGACAAAACGCCGCCAAGTTCTGTCATAAACTCTCCATCCAATGGCAGCGCGCACAGCTTACCTTTTAACATCAGTTTTTCCACAACAGATAATTTTGCAATTGAAAAGGTTGTTCTCAAATACAGGCGTGTTGGTGAATCATTGCTAACTGATATTGTGACAATTACAGTACCAACAATAGCGTCAACTAATTTTTCTAGCACATACTCCTGGACTCCTCCTCAGTCAGGTAGTTATGAAATAAGAGCTGTAGGGGTTGATTTAGCGGGAAACGAGGAGTTGATTTCAAATGTTGTGAATATTACCTATACTCATGCAGCACCGATTGTTTCTGTAGGTATAGGTAATGATGGAGATGGAAGGGAAAACATGCCAAACTTACTCTCATTTAAACCTCTTGCCAATTTACCATCGAATACTGGACCTATACATTCTAGTGTGGTTTCAGGAGAAATAGATATATATGCGACAATTAGCGATCCTGATGGTATTGGTAGTTATCATTTAAGAATACTTAAAGAGGGTAAAATAGACACTGCTACTGGATGCGATATCACGGTAAATGGATATAACGTATGTCCGGATGGCAGATATGCATTCAATCAATTGAGATATAATGTTTCTGGTACTAATATAAAGATTGCTACTGTTGATACTAGGTTGTTGCAAGGTGATGGTGTATATTGGATAGTATTGGGAGCTGTTGATACATTAGGAAATAGAACAGCTAGTAATCATAATCAAGACCCAAGGATTAAAATATTGGTACGTAACACTGGTGTAGAGCGAGTACCTAATGTGCCTAATGGTATTGCTATTACTAATCCGATGTTGAGATGTGGTTCAACTACCTCGTCTGGTCAAATTGTAGTGTCATGGAATACTTCCGCAGGGGCAAATACGTACAATCTTTATATTGAGACACCTAACTTGGGTAATCCAGCTGTTGCAAGCTATTCATTTTTGACCAACACAAATAGTTATGCTTACCAGTTTAATCAGGGAGAGGGGACTTACAGGTTTAGAGTGAGAGCGACAGCAAATGGAACTAATTACTCGGGTTGGTCTGAATGGTGTAGTGTAAATTACGATCTTCCACAAAACTCTGATGAGAATCCAACAACGCCGCTGAAGGTAAGTTTAAGTGCTTCTCCTCGAGTATTCGACGTACCGAGAAATGTTAGTTTTACCACAATTGTAACTGGTGCAGTTGGTGCAGTGAGTTATGTTTGGAATGGAGCATGTACTGGCAGTTTACCTAGTTTCACACTAAATGTATCGGTTGCTGGAAACTACACCTGCTCAGTCAGTGTGCGAGATAGTCTAGGGAGAATAGCAATGGCAGAATCCACTGTAGTAGGAAACTATCCGAGAACAAATTCCACCGTTACGGTTGCCTCAAATAATCCATTAAGTGTTGATTTGGTTTCTTCTCTTGGGGATAGTTTCACTGCACCGAATACAACAAACATTAGGGCAGTAGTGTCAAATGGCTCCGGAAATTATGTTTATAGTTGGGGAGGGTATTGTTCCGGTAGTGCTTCATCATACTCTTTATCCATTAATGCACCTGGAGAATATGTATGTTCCGTAAGAGTTACAGATCAAGTCACGTCTAGAACTGTTGAGGATAGTATAACTCTTAACGTGTCTTCTGGGTCAGTTTTAGGTTCAAATACATGTTCTTTATCTGATCAAAGAACAATATCAGGATATATTTACGAAGATAGAAATCAAGATGAATTATTATCTTCAGGGGAGCGAACTTTTTCTCATGTATCTGTAAGTTTATTTGATTCATCTGGTAATTTAGTTTCTAAGACTTTAACAGATGCAAACGGTAGGTATACTTTTCAAGTTTGTCCTGGTACGTATAGGATTGTTGTAGAAGAGAGTGATATACCAACAAACTTTCGTATCCTGAATTTTGAAAAATCTAATTTAAGACTTTCTAGTTTTGATCTCAGAAACCAGGATTTTAGGGTGATTGATTTAACCGCTACTCAAGGCCAAGAAAGTGTAAACTGGTGGCTTTTTGCTATACCTTTATGTTGTTTATTGCTTTTAATTGGATTAGCAGTTTTGATTTACCTTATTAACTCAAGTGACAATAAGACAATAATTAATTATGTAGATCAACCAAGCTCATCCGAAGGATCAAATCAGAAACAAAGATTGGAGTACGGAGAGTTATAAGTCTGTTTATTGGTGTGTCAACATCAAAAAAAAAAAAAAAAAATACCAGGCGTCAGTCCTGGTATTTTTTTATTCTCTTGAAAGAAATTTGATTTAGTATTAGACTGTGTGAGAGTAAGGTCTAATAAATCTATGATGTGTATAAAATTTAAAGATTTGGCAGTAGTTTTTCTGTTCTACATTACTTTTCTTTCTTTGATTTTGCTAATTTACGAAGTTCCTTCAATTGCTCAGTCTTCTGAATTGATGAATTTTCAAAGCAAAATAGTTAATAAATCAGATGGCACAAATATTTCATCTACAACTCCATGTGTTGCCACCAATACTTGTGATTTTAGGGTAAGTATATATGATGCGCAGACAGGGGGAAATCTTAAATGGCAAGAGGTTCATGAGAATGTACCAATACTTGCAACGTCTGGGATTTTTAATTTAAGACTAAACTCTGTTTGTAATAGCTGGATTGGATCTCCAACTCCTCCTGTTGGGTGTACGGCTACACCAACTGTTACAGGCATAAACTGGTCAACAAATCCAACCCTTTGGATTGAACTACAATTTAGTCCTGCCGGTGATAACACATGGACGGAAACATTTACAAGACAAAGGCTAAACACTGTCCCCTTTGCTTACTACTCGGATACAGCTGGCAGCTTAAATGGCTTGAATCAAAATAACTTTGTGCAAACTCAACCAAGTACTTCACAGATAATTACTGGCACAAGCAGTAATCCTTTGATAAATCTCAATTATACGGGTTCTGGCACGCCCCCTTTGGCAAGTTTAAAAGTGGCAGGTGTTGAGAGATTTCAAGTTACAAATTCTGGTAACTTGATGGTTGCATCTAATAGTTCAAACGGCTCCATCTCACTTGGAAATGGATCAAACAATATACTTTCGACATCAGCGGCCTCAGGAAACTCATCAAGCGATCTTTACTGGGGAGATGACAAAGTTTGTATTGAGTCAGGCATTGGATGTCCAGATTCTCTTTACGTTAAACTTACAAATACCTCAGGAGTAAATCTTTTAGCAGGTAGTGTAGTTGTTCGTGATGACTCTAACGATAATTCTTTCACAACAACTACTATTCAAAACGATCCAAAGGTTTTGGGAGTACTGGCAGAAAATTGCTCAAATGGATCTTTGTGTAGAGTGGCTGTATCTGGAAAAGCTACTGTGAATTTAATTTCTGCTGCCTCTAGAGGTATGTTCGTGAGAGCATCAAATACAGCTGGATATGGAATAGCCACAAGTTCATCAACTACAAACGGTCTATTAGGCGTTACGATATCTGAAGATAATACATCACCTTACGCTGTGGAGATTTTATTGTCTAAAAATTTGGGAGGAGGTTTGAATGCTGTATTAGAAGATTCAGTATTTGGCTCTATTGACACTCCTGTTAATTTAAGTGTGTATGGTGATGTTCTTTTGGCAGGGGAAAAGCAGATTGTTTTATCTGGGGTAGACATAGTTGAAGTAAGAAAATGGGATACTACAAATTTAGTAAAAAGTGTATCTAAAAGTTGGGTTAGTGAGGTTATAGATTCATCTGGGAAGGATTGTAATATATCCACTCATGACAGATGTGGCAATCCAGAAATACCTTTAACAGCCTGGGTGGTTGCGACCACCAACTCAGTTATGATTTTTGACGGGATTCGAGATCAGATGTGGATGAAGTTTGAAGTTGGTCCTGGTAAGTCAATTGAGGGTAATGTAACTGCTTTGGATGTCTTACGCGATGCTATTTATATTGGGACTAAGGGTTCTGCAAATTCAGGTTTATTTGAGATAAATTTTTCAGATGATAAGGTCTATAAATATAATGAACTTGGGAAGCATGTCAGAAGTACTTCGATAGCTTATAGAAATTCGTCAGGCACTTATACACTCATTGACAATGCTTACATGATATTTTCTAATAATGTTAATGATGTCGATGCTAAATATTTCGAAAATTTAGGCTATAACAGTAGATACATTGCAATAGCTACTGAAGATGCGGGATCAGTGGTTTTGACTCTGGATAGTGATGTACGTTTCAACACTACAACTACTGTAATAAACCCAAGATCATCAGGAGTGGCATCCTCTAACGAAAATTCTTCAAGTTCTGGGAATGTTTTTGATTATAATCCATTAACGAGTTATTCATCCACATCAGATCCTGATAATACTCCCGTTTGGATTAGTTATAAGATGGCTTATCCTAAAGCTGTGAACTCATATAGTGTAGTGGCCCCCTTGTTCGGATTACCTATGATGCCAAAAAACTGGACGTTTGAAGGAAGTCATGATGGAAGTAATTGGTTTGTGCTTGATACTAGAACTAATGAGGTTGGATGGACGGCAGCAGAGTCTAGAACTTATAGCTTTGTGAATAATCAAAAGTATAAAAACTATAGAATTAGAGTGACATCAAATAATGCTGTGGGAGCATTGTTAATTGGTGATTTGAGGTTTGATGGAATAGGTAATACTTTTTCATACTCTCATAGCGTCGGTTCATCTTATTTGAATGCATTTGATTCTGATCTGTCCACAAATTGGGACGCTGGTGTTGATCCTACACCATCAGCGCCAGTATGGTTGGCTGTGGTTCACACTAATCCTTTGATTTTTCAGAGATATGCAATTGGGGGAAATCAAGGGGGGAGAATGCCAAGAGATTGGACAATAGAGGCAAGTAATGATTTTATTAACTGGACTGTTCTAGATACAAGAACTGGTGTCACGTGGGCACCACCTGGTACTAACGATTTTATGAGTTTTAGTTTTTCGAACTCGATTGGATATAGGTTTTATAGGATACGGATAACAGATAATAACACATCAGGAAGTTTACTTCTTGGAATGATAACGTTTGAGGATATGATGGCTTCTTCGGTGTATCTGGGTGTCCCTAACCATGGTATTGTAAATACAATGGATGGAGATGTAAATACGTATTATGCAAGTAAAGCCTTTGATGGATTTCCTCAAAATTTTTACTTCCATAACCCAGGCAAAGCCATCATAAATTCATATTCTTGGTATGTGCACGCAGGACTTAATGATCGTGCTCCAAAAGATTGGAACTTTTACGGAAGCAATGATGGCTCTAACTGGGATTTGCTAGATACCAGAAGTAACGTGACTTCGTGGGATGGAGAGATGGTTTTTTACTTACCGCCTGATAAAGTTGGCAATTATAGTATTTTAAGGTTCGAAATTAATCAGGTAAATGGAGGTAATTGGATACTGTGCAGTGAAATCAAGTTCCTTCTTAGTACTAGATCAGTCAGGTATGACATAGATGTTTTTTATAGTAACCACAGTTCAGTGTCATTAGTCTCTAATAACTTTACCGGTCAAGCGTTTGGAAGTATATCCTATGTTGATCAAACAAATAAGTTTATTGGTATTTTTCATAAGGTAAATGAAGACAAAAACGTCTTTCAGTCGACCCCGGATTTTATTTTGAGTACTAGTTCTACTCCAAGGTTGCTAAAAGAAGTTAATGAGAAAAGTTTTTTGTATTCCGAAAGTGAAGCTTCTGTAACGTACACGTATGACTCTGGGTTTGAGATCTTTGGTTTCGAAGGAACATCAGCTCCTAAGATTATAAGCACGGGGAATTCTGACCATATAGTGAATGAAGTGTCTCCTGGTGATTTTCACTTGAGTCTTGATGCAAGGGTTGCAGATGATAGTGATGTGAATGCATCAAGTATTGAGGAGCTTTACAGTAGAATACAACCTTCTTCAATAATTGGTTCTCCTAAATTACTCAAGTCACCACATACATCAGGATTAGCCATACTTCCAAGAGTAGGCTCTGGTGCAATATATTTTGACGGAATTGATCAAATAAAATTTCCTCATTACTCTTTTAGGCCCATAGATGTGACTGCAACAAGTATTAGAGGTACATCATCATTATCATTATCTAATAAATCAGATAAGAGAGGTTGGTCTGTGGCAAGTTGGGTATGGGTATCAGGAAGTTCGAATGCAAATGGAAGAGCGTTTTTAGTTTTTGAACATCCAACGCCTTCATACACCACTGAGTTTACTATTAATGGTAGTAACTATTCTTTACAAGTTAAATACGGTTCAACGACTTGGATTCCTATCGGTGGAATAAGTTTAACGCCAAATCAATGGATTCACGTTGCTGTAAGCTGTGTATTTGATTCCTATGACAGTTTTGGGGGCCCATTATTTAAGTTTCATTTTTACATCAACGGAGAGTTTAAGGCAAAAAGTAGCAGAGCCTCTAATTCATGTGGTGTTTACGGGGAAAATATTGCTATTGGTCGTGGAACAGCAGTTCTTGATGGTGCCATTGATGATTTGTTTATTTTTGATAGCGGGGCTTTAACGCCTGCACAAGTAAGGATGCTATATTTCAGAGCGTTACACCCTGTAGTTAGTGCAACATCAAACACTCTAACATTCAACAACATAAGTGGAATGGCTAAGGATGAGCTAGCAGGTTATGCAGTAGAAATTGTAAATGGTACTGGAGCAGGTCAGATTAGAATCATCAAATCAAACACTTCAAATCAATTTACTTTTACCCAAAACTGGCAGACTACACCAGATAATACATCAACATTTAGACTATTAGCTACATCACTTCCAATGACTGGAGGGAGTTTTGAGGATAGCCAGGTAAGGTACGCTGACAGAAAACAAAGATTCATTGGTATAAACGATGGTGCAAATGAGGGGGAGGCTGTGCTGTATTCAAGGGATAGATTTTTTGTTAAGTACGAGGATTTGTTAAGTCACGAAAATATACTGCAAGATGATTTAGGTAATGTTTGGCAGGCAAATTTTGACAACATTCTATTTCACTTTGCAATCAACAATAAGGCATACGTTGTTTCAGAAAAACATGTATGGATTCAGAAGAGTGACAGCTCGATTTTTCAGAGTTTAAAAGGTCAAAATCAGAGTATAAAGCTTGTTGATGATTATAGTTCTGGCAAAGATTTTGTGATTAGGGTTGGCAAAAAAGAACTACCAGGAGTTACCGAAACAATATTGTATGCTATTCCATACATTCAAAAGGTATTTATAAGTTACGGTATTATTTTTGATTCTTTGCCAACTATTATCTGGAGTACAAGTTTTACTGAAACCAGTAACCTAAACGATGAAGATTTTACTCATTCAATTTTAAATGAGCAAACTCGGGGTTTTGAGTTTCAAAGGGGGGTAGGGAGAAACTGTAGTGGATGTAGCGTAAGTCTAGCGCCTGCAGTTCTCCATTGGATGGCGATTGGACCTTCATCTCAGATTAGTGGTAGTGGTGCAGACTTGGCAGAAAATTATTTGACCTATGACAAAACTCTTGAAGCTGGTGATGTCGTCTCGATAGATTCCGCAAAAGATGTTGCCGTTAAAAAAGCATCAATAGGAGATCAAAGAGCAATTGGCATCATAGCCACAAAACCTGCAATAGTAATTGGAAACACAGATGGAACAACTGAAGGAGTTAAAACTTCGATTACTGGAGAGGAAGTAAGGACTGGTCAAGCAAAGACAGTTCCTGTTGCACTTGCTGGTAGAGTGCCCGTAAAAGTAACGCTTGAAAACGGACCGATTAAGCGAGGGGACTTTTTAACTGTTTCATCAATTAAGCCAGGATATGCTGCAAAAGCTATTAAACCTGGAGTAACCATTGGTAGAGCTTTAGAAGAATTTGATGGCACAAACACTGTGCTTGGGATTCTTGATGTTAAAAACTCAGTATCTTTAGACCAAATAAATGATCTTAGCAAAAATGCAGTGTTTACATCCAGCATTCTTGTTGACGCACTAGAAAAATTAAATTCTGGAAGTGATGAATTAGGCGAATCAAAAATGTCTGAGGGTAAAATTATGGCTTTTGTACAGACTGGTTATTACTGGGGAGAACTATCTGAAAGTCAGAAAGTGACCAATGGCGAGAGTAGTAAACCATTGGATACAGTTCTTACAGCTCAAAGTTCAAAATCCAAAAAAATACCTGATTTGGTAAAAAAAGAAGATAAGTTAGAAGAAGCACCAAATTTTGATTCAGAGGTATTGTCACTAGATGAAGAAAAAACGGATCCAAGCCAAGATTTCACTGCTGTTGCAATCAATGATTTTATTTCATCTGAAGAACAAATATTTACAGTTGATAAAACATCCAAGACACTTGTGATACAAAACATAAAACAAGTACGAATGTTTGATAAAAAATTTATTTTTGATTCGTACGGAAACTTTACTGCCAAGGGTACGGTTAGTGCTAAAAATTTAGAGGTTGTAGGTGACAGAGCAGGGTCGGCAGTTATACGCGCTGGTGAGTCGGAAGTAAAAGTAAGCGTTTCGGGCTTAAAATCATCAGATATAGTTTTGACTTCTGTTGTTTCTGAAAATAAGATTCCAATATATGTAAAAATTGATGAGGCAGGTCAAAGCTTTATGATTAAACTTTCGGAATCTGTTGCTGAGAAAGATGTTGAGGTTTTATACGTAATTATATCAAGAAAAGAAAATTTCCCAGAATGAAGGTATTGTTTTCCTCGTTGTCGATGTTAAGTATTCCAGTTTGGGTCTTGTGGGCTTATTTTTTTCAAAACAGCTTGAGTGTATACAGTACACAGACTTATCAAAGAGCAATAGTATTATCATCATTTGCATTGCTTTGCATTTCTTTATTTAGGTTGATTTTCGAGTCTAGAAAATTCTTAAAAAATGTTGATGTATATAGAATCAAAAGTGTATTCAAAAATAGATATCTTCAAATATTTTTTCTTTTCTCTTTGGCTGCTGTTTTTGTGAACAGAGCGTTTTTGATCTTTGGTTTCTTGCTGATGATTTTTTATAAAAACATATCGCAAGAAAAAAATGAGTCTAAAAAATTAACTCAATTAAAAGATTTACCTTTAGTATTTCTAACCTTTTTGGTGTCTGTTTTTGGTATTATTTTTCCGAGTTCATCTATATCAGTTGCAGTAGCAAATCAAAGAGCTTACAACTTAAATACTTTACCTCCAAGAAATTCAAACGTAAGTATTAGTGACTTCTTCGCAACAAACACTTTGGATTTTTCCATAGGAGACTGGGTGAGTATTCTAAATCAAAATACTGATCATCTTCAATTTATTAACCAAGAAGTAAAGGTAGAAGGTTTTGTATATAGACCTCATAACTTGCCCCAAAATCTTTTTTTGATATCAAGATTTGTAGTGCGATGTTGTGCTGCAGATGCAACTCCTATAGGTCTTCCTGTACTTTTGGGTCAAAGTGAATCTAGTCTATACAGGGACGGACAGTGGCTTCGTGTGCAAGGTATCTTCGATTATGACAGAGAAAATGACTTCTTGTACATTAAGCCACAACTAATTGAGCAAATTGAACCATTAACAAATCCTTATGTATATTAGTCAAGTAAAGTTCAAAAAAATAACAATTGTTTTCTTGTTAACACTTTTGATTCTAATTGCATTTTTTTTTGTTCTGAATGGTCTTATAACAACCAAATACTTAGGTGTTGAGTTGACAGTAGATGAGCTTTCACTGCCTGTCAGCAAAAATCAATCAATACGTTTTCTTTTTTCAAGATCAATAGTTCAGTCGGATATAGAAGTATTGGTAGATCCTAAATTTGATTTTTCTGTAAGATGGTTTCCTAAGGAGATAGTTATAATTCCTGAGAAAGTTTTACTAAATAATCAAATCTACAAAGTTACAATTAGAGGAAAAATTAAGGATAACTTAAAAAGAGAGATTGTAGACTTCATTGAATATGAGTTTAAAACAAGACCATATGAGTTTGTTTTTAAAAGGATTGATGGATCAAATGAGACTCTCGTAAGGTCAAATTTATCTGATTTTAAAGAGCAAGAGGTTTTTAAATCACAAACTATTAAGAAATTCGATGCAAATAGAGTTTTATTTGCTGTAATAGAAACCATGAAAAGTGGCTTTGACAGATTGATTGTAAAAAAGTTTGGAGGCGAGACAATATTCCAAACCACCACTGATTCAAAACTAATACCGAGCGTCTCAATTTCAGATGATTCAAAGTATTTGATGTTTTTAGAACAAGATGCTGTCAGAGAATCGGGTTTCACAATACCCAAAAGCGAATCAAGACTTAAAATTTACGATATAAACAATAATCGCTTTTTAAAAATTCCCTCTGATAGTAATTTTTCCGAGGTGATGGAATCAACTTTTGCCCCAGACTCAAAGACCATCATACTTAAAAAAGCGGATGGTAATTATTATTTGACAAATGTTAGCAACTTATCCAAAAGCACATTACTTGGACGCTATACCTCTTTTGGAGGTTTTGATGAAAAGGGCCAAAAAATTTTGTTTACATCATATGATCCGCTTTATACTTACTCTTCTTATCCATTTATAGCAATATTTTCGTCAAATCGTAAAGTAAATCAAATTAACGATGGTGAAAACTACGTCACAAATCCTAGGTTTTTTAAAGATGGTGCTATACTGTTTGCTTCAGAATATAAATCAGTTGAGGGTACTAAGGGATTGATGGAGATCAAAATGTTTAAAGATGGTGTAACAAAGAGTCTTGCCAGAATTGATGGTTATAGTCTCGAGCTTCCGAATGTTTCCGATGATTACTTTTACTTTTCAGCAGAAAGATACACAGTCGAAAATCTTCTTAATTATGAAAAAACAAGAATTTTTGCCAATGAATCTAAACCTTATCATGCGGACACAATAATATTTAATGCAGATGGAGTTTTAATTAAGATTTTCGAAAATTGTACTGATTTTCGATGGATATGAAACCAAAAAAATCAAAAAAAGTATTGAAAGATTATTGAAATAGGTTTAAATTTAGGGAGGTAGGTATTATTAAGTAGTTGCAAAGTGTTTAAACTTTAACGAAAGGAGGTATAAATTTTACAAATTGTAGTTTTATATTTTATTTAAATGTTATTTTATTGTTTATGAGAGAAAAGTTGTTCATACCACTTGTTGTCCTTACATTCTTGATCTCTCCTATTGTTGGTTTTGTTCGCGTGGAGGCTGCACAAGTTGTTGCTTATGTAGACTTAAACGCACAACCAGCTACATCCCCATCTACAATATCAGCTGCTCCAGAAGTCGCAGCTTCGACAGTACAGAATTTTTATGTATCCTATGTGCCCAGTAGCACGCAGTTTGCCTCAGGTGACTCTGTCACAATCTATCTACCAGGAGTATTCACTACCGGTACGTTATGCGCAACGCCAACCACCGATGCTGATGGGGATACCACAACAGATGGGTCCATGGCGGTAAGTGGAAATACGACCGTAGGTTGGACTTATACTTATACATTCACAGCTGCTACGACTCTAGCAACATCGACTGGAGTGGAGTTTTGTATAAGAGCAACTACGCCTTCGGCCAACGGAAACTATTCAATTGCGGTTTCTGATACGAATGATAATGACTTTTCTTCAGCACTAATTTATGTGGGTACTCCAGCAGCATCTGCTAATACTAATGATGTTTCGGTTTCTGCGACGGTACCATATTCTATGTCTCTTGAGATAAAGGATCCAACTACAACATCAAACGTTAATAGTTGTAATTTAGGGTCTCTTAATCCATCTGCAGTTAACACTTGTTCGTACAGAATAGCTGCGGGAACTAACTTGACAAGTGGTATGAGGGTAACAGCGCTTTCAAACGGCCCTTTGACTTCTGGTTCTAATACAATTCCAAATGTATCTGATGGGTCAGTAACTGCGGGTTTTAGCGAACATGGTGTCACTTTGACTGCAGGATCTGGTTGGACGCTGACGTCACCTTTTGATTCTGGGGATGATCCGATTACCACGACTGAGTCTCAGCTGTTTTCAAGAACCAGCGTTGTTGACAGCTCCAACTCATCAAATTGGACTACAGTCACACACAAAGCATCGGTAAGCTCATCAGCAAGTGCTGGTACTTACACTCAGATCGTGACCTACAGAGCATATGCTATGCCGTAACCGGTAGATTTGGTGGGTAGGTTTTAGATCTGTGTAGTTGAGCGGCGTTTGCCGCTCTTTTTTGTTTCTTTTATTTTTGGTATTTTGCTCTGCTTTTTGGCTTGGATTTGTTTAGAGTTTGTTTTGAATTCATTAGTTTATGTCATTATTTAATGTAAACAATACTAGACAATTTGAAATAACTCTTGTATAATACGAGCATGGATTTTTTGAAAAACCTTTTCTTTGCTAAAAAGAGTGGAAATCTTGTTGAAAAAATTGGTAGTTTTGAGGTCGTCACGCTAGAAAACATAGTCGGAACTTTCTTAAGCCTTATGAGTGCCATGGGTATGGCCAGTTTACCAGTTGGTGTGTCTACTACAGGTAAAGGAGTCGTTATTAGAAAGAGAGGCAAGAAGTATATCATAATTTTATATCGGTATGATCCTCCGATAAAGTTTGTATGGACTGGTCCTATCAATGACTCAAATCTTTTAAAAGTTATTACTAAAATTGCTGAACAGAATGAAAGTAGAATTATTGCAGGGATTAATTCCTTTAGGCTAAATAATGGACAACGCCAGATTCAGCTCGCTCTAGCTGCCAAGTCTTAGTACTTAAAGATAAAGTTACTGTCGAGGTAGGTGGCTTTCGCTTTTTCTGTTTTGACAGAAACTGAGAGACTCAAATTTCGTCAATACCAAAAAATTAGAAGTTTTCTAAATTGCTTTGTTTTATATTCTTGATTTTGTTTTAATACATTTTGGTCTTGATATTTCTGAGTAGAATAATATAAACTAACTGTGTTTAGTTAGATTATATGAAGTCTTTTTTGTCAAAGTTAGCTTTTGTTTTATTCATGTATTTTTTAGCGGGCAAAATATTTTCTTATCTTATTGTTAAAGATGCAGATGGGAACTACGACATCAATACTTCTGCTGTTGAAAATCTAAGAGCGAAAGTGTCAGCTTTTAAATCAAAAATTGATAAACTTAAATCAGTGTTTAAATCGGAATTTGCTACTTTTATTAAAAACTCAAATGGTGTTTCTTCTGAATACTTACAGAACTTAAATAGCTCGAATGATTCATCTGTTGAGTTGAGGAATGATTCAAAAATTGTGAACAATGCAGCACGCCAAGCTGATAATGTAACTTCTGATCAAAGTAGTATTGTCAAGGGAAAGAAATCTAAGTACGAGGTTAAAGTTGGTTTTGAACTTTCGGATAGGCAGTCAAAGATTTTTAGTAAACTGAAAGAAACAAGAAAAATAAACATGAAACAAATAAGCATGATTTTACCAGAAGTATCAGAAAGAACTTTGAGAAGAGACATGAAGGTCCTTGAGTCTCTTGGTTTGGTAAAACAGGTTGGAAGAACTAAAAATAGCTTTTATGTTATAGCTTAACCTAAGCATAAACGAGATGGACCTGAAGATATTAGAGCAATCTTTCTACCTATTTTTTGGTCTTTTACTTCTTGTTAAGTCCGCAGGCTATATAAGTGAAACGTTGATAACCTTTGCCAATAGGTTTAAGCTCAGTGAGTTTTTTGTAGGATTTGTAGTTTTGAGTTGGATATCCTCAATTCCGGAATTCTCCATTGTTTTAAATTCCTCAACTGTGGTTCCTGAGCTTTCAGTTGGGAATTTACTAGGAGCAAAACTTGTACTTCTAAGTTTGCTTACAGGGTTGTCTGTTGTTAAATTTGGGAACTTAAAGTTCAACGGTAGGTTTTCTGAAAAAGATATGATAGTGGGATTATTGATAATGGGTCTCATGATATTTGTTTCAATAGATGGTAGTTTTGCGATTTGGGAGGGTTATTTACTAATTGCACTTTATTTCATCTACATCATAACTCTTGCCATAAAGTTCAAAGTTGTGCCTAATCACTTCCACTTAACTCACATAAATCTACACAAAGTTAAGTCAAGCGATTTAAAGCCAGTTCTTATAATCATAAAAATTCTTTTTGGCGGCTTAGGAGCAGTGTTGTCATCAAGTATCGTAGTGTCTTCATCGATTAATTTGGGTTCTTCGTTGGGAATTAGCCAGGCTCTTATCGGTTTAATTGTTTTAGCATTGGGCACAAACCTGACTGAGATTACAGTTTTGCTGACCAGTGATGTAAAAAGTATTTCAGAAAGAAAGCTTGCTTTTGGTAATATCATTGGATCCGCAACAATTAATTCTATGATTTTTGGAATTTTAATTTTGGCTGCGGGTGGGATAAATCTGTCTAGTAAAGATTATGTAAGTATTGTGCCCACTTTAGTCATACTTTCACTTTGCATAATGGGCTTTTTAAGGTTTGCTTGGTCTGGCAGACAGGTAACCAAGTTTGAGGGCTTTTTACTATTGGGATTTTATTTTAGTTTTTTCGTTTCTGAGGTCTTAATTAATTTTTTGATTGGAAAGTAAACCACAGTTTTCTTCTGCTCATGCTTACCTAAAAAACTCAAACTATATAGCTTAGAATTCCAAACAAACTTTGCTTAGCTCTTAAAAATCCAAAGTGAATTTGCGTCACTTTAAATTTCCCCATCCACCATAAATTTTCTCGACAAACTTTTGAATTTTTTTTCTGTTGTATAGTCCTAAAGAAAGCATCAAGACTACCATTGCGCTACCGACGAGTACTCGAAAAATTCCAATTTTGACAAATCGTCTATCCGATGCATTAATCTTTGTGTTTAATATTCCATACTTCAATCTGGCTTTGGATATTCTTTGCATAAAGTCGATATCTTCCCCAATTAACAGGTTTTCATTAAAACCATTAACTAATCTAAACGCTTCTGTTTTTATAAAAAGGCATTGACTTGTCCCAAACTTCATCTTTCTGTTTTTTGTAATCGTTTTTACTATATCCGATAATTTGTACAATAACCTTGAAGCGGCAGAAACACCTTTACCATCAAATTTTGTAATAGCTACATCATAATTTTTTTTAGTGAACTCATCCAGACTATCCTTTAAAAAATCACGATTAAAGTAAATATCAGCATCCATAAATATTAGTATGTTTCCTTCCGCTACTTTGGCTCCGTTATTTCGACCTACGGAAATACTGCCTCCGTCAACAATTTTTGTGTTAAATTCTCTTGCTACCTCCCTGGTTTTATCTTTGGAGTAAGCATCGGAAACAATAACTTCAAAATTTTGATAAGATTGGTTCTTCAAAACTTTTAAAAGTATAGGAAGTCTTACTTCTTCATTTAGGGTTGGTATAACGATGCTTACTTTGTAAATTCTCTCCATAAACTTTTCTTAACCTTTCCTGAACTTCTAGATTTTTAATGTTTGCTCTAAGCATTTCGAAAGTAAAAATTAAAAAGGTTTTTGTAATTCCCCATATTCCTATTTTTTGGATTCTTCTTTCTGAAGTAATATAGGATTGTTTTAGTACTCTGTATTTAAATTTTGATTTAACAGATCTGAGAACAAAGTCATTGTCTTCTCCGAAAAACATTTTCTCATCAAAACCGCCCAAGTTTTCAAACACTTCTTTTCTGCAGATTATGAAGTCACCATGAACAACTGGATATGGCGTAAATTGTCTGACAAATTTTGCTATGTTGTTTAATAAAACAAAAAAAATATATTGCATAGATCCTCGAGTAACAGAAAAATAGGCTCCTGCTACGTCTAGTTTTCTATTTATCAGCTCCAGAATACAATTTTCAAGAAAGGAATCCGAAAAAATGACGTCGGCATCTAAAAAAATCATTATTTCACCGTTACTAATTGATGCGCCTTTATTTCTTCCAACTGAAGGTATCCCCCCATCGATTACTTTAACACCATATTGAGAGGCTATTTCAACTGTATTGTCCGTAGATTTTGCGTCTGCGATAATTACTTCTATTTGATGTTTCTGCAAAATGGTGAATCTTGAGCTCCTTATTGATTCAAGAACAAAAGGCAAATAACGCTCCTCGTTTAGTGTAGGAATCACTACTGAGACTGTCATATACAAAATAATTCTTTGGATTATATCAAAATTAATTCGACTGAAGCTTTGAATTTGTTGTCAAATGCTATGAAGGATACAAAACATAAACTTAGAAGATTTTTTATGAACTTGTGCTAATTAAGTTTTTGATTAGGTTAATAACAATCATTGTATTTATATTTACAAGAAGAAGAGATC
>RFKV01000011.1 GCA_003694175.1 Candidatus Dojkabacteria bacterium
ACTTAACCCTCCAAATGGAATATATTTCCAAAAGTTTATTTAAATTCGTATTTTTAGCAGTTGAAAGTTGATGGATAAATACAATATTTACCAGAGATTAATAGTAATTGTTAACGTTGTTATCTTTGTAATCGGGAACACAATTTTGTTTTTTTCTGCCATCAGAGAATTGCCCCAGGCCCAAATTGCTGAAGGAATAAGGACGTTTGGGAACACCATCAAAGTCTTGCCTGATGGTTTTAGTAAATCTGAATCTAAAAATCTACAAACAAATTTTGATGTTATAAATGAAATCCTGGATGGCATCGTATATGAACAGAACGGAGATCACTTTTTTGTACTAGCAGCACCCGCAAAGTTTAGAATAAATTCAAAAGGAGTTTTCGAATTAATTTCTGGTTCAATGATTTTTTATCCAAATAAAGATATAAACATATCTCTAGCCAGAGATGCGTTTACTTTAAAAAGTGAATCACTTACCTACATTGACAGTCAGACTAAATCAGCATATGTATATAAAGGAAGAGTTGAGGCTGAAACCAAAATAGCGGTTGAGGGACAAGAGCTATACTGGAACTTTGATACCTACTCAACCAGACCCTTTATTAGAACCTCTGTCTCTGAGAAAAAAAGTTTCAAAATACTAGAAACATCTCTCTCAAAGCTTGGCATCTCGCTACCTGAAATATTTGATGTTACTTCTCCAACTATAAGCTCGATTAATATAGCTAACAATTCAGTAGTAACTTTTGATGAACTTGAGATAATTGGCGAGACAGAAGAAAAAACACTAGTAACTTTCCGTGACAAACAAATAAAAACTGAGGATGGGAAGTTTTCTTTTAAAGTAAAACTGTCTGACGGTGACAACTTAATTAAAATAATGCTCACTGATCAATATAATCAGTCGACTAACTACAGTTTCAAAATAAAAAAAGCAACTGAATCATCAGTGACAATTCCAGTCAGCATGCCTATACAATAATGTTTTGGTATAATTTGATACAATATAATTTTGAGAAGATTATTAGTTCTTTATGGGCCTTTCAGTTGGAATAGTTGGGCTGCCTAACGTTGGAAAGTCTACATTGTTTAATGCTTTAACTAAACAGAAAGTACTTGCTGCAAATTATCCGTTTGCTACAATAGATCCAAACGTAGGAGTCGTGCCAGTTGCTGATAAACGTCTTAAAAAGATATCAGAAATTGTTAAACCTGAAAGAACAGTCCCAGCAACAGTGGAGTTTATAGATATTGCAGGATTGGTAAGAGGTGCATCGGAAGGTATGGGTTTGGGAAACAAGTTTTTATCTCATATCAGACAGGTTGATGCGATACTACACCTGGTTAGAGTATTCGAAGATGAAAATGTTGTACACGTCGAAAAAAGTGTTAATCCAATAAGGGATGTTGAGTTAATCAATACTGAGTTATTACTGAAAGATATTGAAACAGTTGTTAATCGAATTGAGAATATAAAAACTAGGGCAAGACTGGACAAAGTGTTCAACCAAGAATTGGACCACCTAATTCAAATCAAAGCAAAATTAAACGATGGATGTGCTGCCCGTGAAGTACCACCGACAGGCAATTACGAAATTGATCAAAGGAGAAAATCACTTTGTCTTTTAACAGATAAGCCGGTCATATACGTATTTAATTCAAGCAACATACAGTATAGACCTCCAGATGAGTTTAAGCACCTATATTTGGTTTTAGACGTTAAAACAGAGATGGAATTGTCCGAAATGAATGAATTGGAGAAGGCAGAGTTTATGAAGGAGTTTCAGATTAACGAGAGTGGCTTAGATAAACTCACAAAAGTAGCATATCAAGTTTTAGGATTAATTTCTTTCTTTACCGAAGGGCCTAAAGAAGTCAGAGCATGGACCATCAGAGACGGCTCCAGGGCTATTGAGGCAGGATCTGCAATACATACTGATTTTACAAAAAACTTCATAGCATGTGATGTTTGCTCGTATGAAGACTTTTTAGAAGCTGGGAATTGGGTCAAAGCAAAAGAAATTGGAAAAGTTAGACTTGAAGGTAGAGACTATATAGTCAAGGATGGAGATATTCTAGTATTTAGACACGGATAGATTTACAAATCTGAATTTTTACATCTATTCAAGTTCAAAAAGCAAATTAAGTTTGTTTGAAGCACATACATCAAATTTTATATTGTCAATATACATATTTTTCGTAAAAAGAAGTTTGGTCCGTTGATTTAAATAAGTTTAATTTAGTTACAAAAGAACAAAACAAACATGTGTTTGCAATTTACGAAACGATTGGAAAAGTTAATTTTTAAGGAAAAAATATGCTCAGATGTTTATCACATAAAATACACCTTTCCGGAAAGTTTAAACTACAAAGCTGGGCAATACCTTGGAATTCAAATAAATCCAATTTATAGGAGAGTATACTCAATCTTCAGAGCCAAAGGTGGTGTAGTTGAGTTTTTAATTGATACTTCGCCTGGGGGTCTGGCATCTCAGTACTTTGAAAGCGCATCGATTGGATCAGAAAACTTAATTATTGGCCCATACGGCAACTTCTTTTTAAGACAAAATCAAAAGAGAATCAAAGTTTTAGTAGCAACTGGAACTGGAGTAGTGCCATTTTTAAATTGGCTAGAATCTGATCAGACTATTTTAGAAAAATACAAGTTTTTGATTCTATTTGGAGCTCGAAAATTAGAGGATGAGCTGGTTTACAGATTTTTGCCCAGAGCAAGAAACATAAGCATTGTACACTGTATAACCAGAGAAGACAAACCACAATCCTATAACGAAAACTATCCTAATTGTATTTTTTTCAAAGGAAGAGTTACTGATTACATTGAACAACTAGATTTCAAGGAATGCGACGACGTTGAATTTTATGCATGCGGATCCGCCCATACCGTGGAAGATGTTAAACAAAAAATCAGAGAAAAATTCAACCAAGAAACAATTGTTGAAGACTATGGATGAGTTATCTTAATTGGATTAATTTAATATATTGGCCTTAAAATTGAATTTTGATCTAAAGCAAAAGGGGTAGCTTAGTTTTCCGTTAGTTTAATTACTAAAGCTAAATAACGAATGGGTTGTTTTGAAAAAGACACATTAATATAGCATTGTTCCTACTGCTAGAGTCGAATTTAATGTAAATTGGTTTTGATCCTATCCTATAATCAGCTGCAAAAGTTTACGACATATTTATCAGATAT
>RFKV01000072.1 GCA_003694175.1 Candidatus Dojkabacteria bacterium
CTTATGTAGAATATCGGATACTGACTCATGAAGCTTTTATGTAAATAAGTACAAAACACTAAATATCAGCTAAATAGCGCATTTATTAGGCTTTCTTCAATGTGTCAATTTACAGAACCAAATGAATCCTCTAGGCAAATTAGAAATCACCAGGAAGTTTTAGAAAGTCTTGCTTCTCTTCTAGATCAAATCTATCGACTATCCGATGGTGAAGACAACTTATCAGGCTTGTGTAGTTCAGCAGTAGATGTAGCTCAAGATTTGGTGCGGATGTTTACTGAGTTTAATGATATCATAGAAATGAATGGAAACTATTTAGCCATACTTTCTTTAGTACCAGCACTTAATACAGCTAGGTATTTTGATGCGAGAGTTGTTAATATAGTAAATGGTTTTGCTACTTGGTTTGTGTCTAAGTTGGATAGAAATGTAAATAGAAATGTAAGAAGTACAATAGTATTCTCTGGCTATCGTTATATTGTGCAAACATTACTCGAAAATTTAGTTGAATATCATGACAACAGTTGGTTAGAGACTAGAAATTCAGACAGATCTAACGATAGTCATATATCCAGTGATATGGTCGTTAGAGTTTTTGTCAATATACTGAATGGATTTAACCAAATTGGATCTACTCAGGGCACTAATGGCGACACTAACGATGAAATTACCTATGTTGGTGCAGGAATACTTATACCTATGTCCCGGTCGGTTTATGGCTAATCTAAGATTTGCAAGATCAAGATCTAGTGAATCGCATTCTTATTCTTATTACTCTAGTCAATACATCCTGAACCTAATAGGAGAATTTGGACAAAGACCAATAAAACCAATCATCAGAACAATAGTAGACGTTTTGTTTCCAGACCCAATTACAGAAACACCAGAACAAGAAGTGAAAAATCTAATTGTTAAGAGAATAGCCGAACTCAGGAAAAGAAAATCAGATCTTGAAGAAAAATTACTAGAAAATTTAACTAATCACGATCACAATTCACAACACAGACTGAACAGGCGAAAACAAAAGTTAAGGTTAAGCAAAAATCTACAATCGGATTTGTTAAGTTTAGTCCAAGACATTGGTATAGCTGGTCTATTGACGCTCAACTATTCGCATATTAATGCGGTTAGGGCTCTAGGACGAGAAATAAGTAGGCTAGCAGGATATTTATTAAATAACATCCGCATGTATAAAATAGAACATAATCTAGAATTGGAACCCCGCATTGCTTCAGATTTGCAAGAAATTGAGAAAATGTATGGTTATGTATGGTAATGTAAGTTAATGATTCTATGTTATTTACTTGAAGCTAAACAACTTACTTTTGAATCTTCAAGTTCGTAAAACATTTAAATGTCAGCTTGTTGGTTAATTACATTAGGAGAGACAATACTGGTAAGAAGAAAATCCAGAGACAATCCAGAAACTTTAATCATCTTGCTAACTAATAAATGTATTTTAAGAGGTTAAATTAAGGCGCTACTATCAATAATTAATCTAATTAAAATCTGCGACAATGTGTTACAAATACCTAATCTAAGCGTTTTTTTGCTGATATTAGATATTACTTCAGAAGTTGAGAAAAAAGACTCTTTCTTTCTATCTCACAAAAAAAATTTTATATAGTGCAAACTTTACTTCAGTTTAGTTTAACGATTTAGAGATTGTGCACAAATTAAGTTTACCACCGCATTAAACTTAGGTATTCATAATTTAAACCTAAAATTTAGTAAAAGGCTTTAATAATAATGGTTTACCAAAAAAGCAAATACGCACAAAAACAACCATGACCATCAGCAAGAACTAATTCATTCAGACTCAAAAGATATAAAAGCTAAGAAAGCTCATCAGGAAGTCTTTTAAACAAAACATTCAAGCAACAACTAAGCAAAACAATGACTAGATAATTCAGATAAGAAAATCACTAAGTCGTCTGCTTGATCATTTCAAAATATGAACTAAGTTGCTTTGTGTCAACGATGTTGCAAGAACTCATTATTTTGGGGACTTCTGTCTGTTAATACAAGAATTGGCTGGTGTACCATCAAAATCGTGTTTACAAGGACTTTTTTCTTTGAACAAAAGTGCAACTGCTATGATTTAACTCACAGTTGTCATTCATGAGTTAAGTTTATTAAACTGGCTACTCAATAGCACTTTTTTACTTCTTAACCATAACTAAACATAAAGTTGCGACGGCCTGTACTGTACCATACTTCATACTTTTTTTGGTTTTCTGTTTTAGACTGTATGTTTTTGGCCTTAAATTTTTTCGAGTATATGATAAAATCAGAAGAGTACTTTGCTGACGTGCGTATATGAATTTTATAAATTTTAAATTAATTTTAAGTTATTAGTTTTTGGATGAGGGATTCAAGATTTGGACAACTTGGCTCTAATTCCTATAGTATCCGTGGCGGCGCAGAATCGGCTCAGTCAAGCACTGGTGTTCCTTATAATTCCCATGTTAGTCAGTTGTTATGCAAATTTGACGAAATATTAGCAAATTTAAAAACGAGCTCACCATTTTCAGAATTAATAAGTACTACAAATAATCTGTCTCAGTCGATAAACTATTTCAAAGGACAAATTGATGCTATTGTAGATTACACGATAAGTTCGATTGAACAACAAGGACTACAAGCAGCACTCCTCCCAGATAGTCCATTGATTAGATTAATTGTCTTTACAATAGAAGTATTAGTTCGTTTTGAAAACAAAGACGAGTCAAAACGCTAGTTAGGAGATGACGGATACCCTACACGAGTTACATTTGCAGTGAAATCGATTCTTCAAAATTTGATTGGTGCATACGAAACGATTATTAAAAAAGCTGGTACACATACTCAGGCTCAGGAATCTGATATTCCTCTACAGCGGATACAGAAATTAGTATCAGCAAGTGGACTCAATGAACAGGATCTAATACAAATATTAATCTCTCTGTTTGGTCAGCTAGAAGTCATAAATAAAAATTTAGAATAGGAGCAACCATAATCGAGAGATATTTCTAGCACACAGTCAGTAACAAAGGTAGAAACTTTTAGTTACATACCTTAGGCTAAAGACCAGATATATAAAGTAAGTATGGTGTTGGATGGTTTTAGCTAGGACAAACAAGTGTGCTACTTTAGAGATTAATCCCTATATCATTTGTCAATTACAATGAATATGGAAGTCATGAGAACAAACACTTTAGCTACAAGTCGCAAAGTCAATTTTCAGAATGAAAGAAAAAATTATAAATGTGAACTTCCTTATAGTGCCAAACGCACATTGCATGCCTGGCCGGCCTGTTCGGACAGTAAAACTTTATAAGTCGTTCACATCAGTAAACTTTCGAATTTGACTTGACAAGACAATAGTGTTTTGAGTTACGCATGTCACAATACCTAAAGTAAAATTCAGTGTAAGTAACTTTAAGTCTTTAAATGAGTTGTTGTGCAAATTCACGCAGCAACTAAACTCTCTGTTATTTATCATCTAAGCTTTTGTAAATACTATAACCTTTAAAATTTGTGTTAAAACAAATAAACATGTTGATTCATCAAACTTATAAAAAAATGTTATTTTTTTA
>RFKV01000073.1 GCA_003694175.1 Candidatus Dojkabacteria bacterium
CTGTTAAATCAGTAGTTATTAATGAATTCAAGTCTACGACTTACTGCTTTGGGATTTAATAAAGAAATTTCTTGATGAATCAAATTCCATAGTTAACTTAGGAAAATCTTAGGACTATACTTAAAATGCAAATTTTAAACCTTTTGTGAAATTATCAAGAAAACGCACCTTAAAAGTTAAAAGTGATATCAATATTTTTAATTTTGTTTGTTTTAAACACGTTATCCTGGCCTCTGGCTCCTCGAGTAGGATTCGAACCTACAACCCGCCGGTTAACAGCCGGATGCTCTACCGTTGAGCTATCGAGGAACAAGTCTGCCTAAATTATATCACAGATTTTAGCTTGTAGAATGTGAAGGTTTTTTATATACTTGGTCGTGACACTCATTCTTCTTCTTAAGTTTTTAATCAGACAGTTTGTGTCTTTATGTCCTATTTAATCGGAGATATTTCAACAGTAAAAAGATTTAAAATCTTGGACGTTTTACGAGGGTTTGCCGTTTTATCGATGATATTTGCTCATGTTGTAGCCTTCTTCTGGAGAGGGAACAACGAGGGGTTTGGAAGCGTAATTAATCGTATCGGAGATTTTGGAGGCATAATCTCTTTTACGCTGTTCCTCTTTTTAAGTGGGGCGGCAGTGCAAATATCATTTCTTGACAGGTACCAAACTGCCGTTTCTAGCGAAGCTAAACTTTTTTTAAGGAAAAAATTTTTTTTAAGATGTGTCAAAATAATCATCATATACTTTTTAATTGCCCCAGTCTCAATTTTTGTAACATCTACTTACCTAAGTTTACCGGTGAGTATAGAATGGTTGGTAGTTGCGTTAAGGATACTGTTCTTTGGTGTTATTCCGGGTTTTGTTGAATTTTTGATAGCATTCTTTATTTTTCAGTTATCTGTCGTTTTGTTCCCTCGTTTATTTCAAAGAATAAGCGCTTCGATAACATTGATTTTTTTAACCGGCTCCATTTTTTGGCTTCTCGGTACATTATTTTCGCAAGTTTCTACAGGTAATGTATATCTGGACGGTTTAAAGTCTGTTTTTGCTGGTCACCATTCTACTATAAATGGAAATACATTTCCAGTGTTTCAATATTTGATAATTTTTCTTTTGGGTCTTGGATTTGGGAGATTAATTCAAAAAACACTTTTTAGGTTTATTAAGTTTAAGGTTGTTTTTGTAACTTTTCTAGTTCTTCTATCGGCAACTGTTTCAATATATTTATTGGATCAAGTATTTTCGGTGAGTCTTTTCAAGATGTCTCAAATGGAGGGAAGGTTCCCCCCTCAGTTGGGATTTTTAGTCTTTTCTTCATTCTTAGTTGCTACCGTTTTTTTAGTGTATATATGCACAGAAAAATATACACCTGCACTTTTGAAGATTCTTCTTTACAAAATAGGCAAACAGTCCCTGGGCTATTTTGTAATTCATACTCTTTGCTTATTTCTGTTTGTTCTTCTTCAAAAATCAGGCTCCCCAATTATTTTTGTAACTACAGATGATCCTTTTTATTTGTTGCTACTATATTTCCTTTTGGTATGTATTACTGCTTTTTTGGTCAGTTTAAAGAATTTTATAAAGAGTAAAGTTTTATCTGATGAAGAGTCAACACTTTCTTCTGTTGTTTGGTTTTTTAATCCCAGCATCTTACGTATTGTTGTTATCTTAACTTCTTTATCGTTAATTTTTGTTTCTAGTTTTTCTGGTAATAGCAACAAAGTAAATGCGAATGAGTACACGATAAAAAAGAAATTAATATCTGAATCTGAATGGCCAGTTTGGTGGGATAATTCTTATAAAGGGTTTTACCAGCTTGTTGCTAAGAGTGATTTATTTCCCGGGGTTTGGTCTGCTATAAGTGTTCCTCTCAACGAGCTTAGAAGTCAATCTTTAATACTTAAGGATGATGCTTCGGACGTGATACTTGTTAGATTTAACGAAAGGTTGGGGAATTTTGAAATTTTCCCAGCTTATTACGAAGCTAGAGGTAATGATTTGATAATATTTTTCAGAAACTTTGAAGTTATTTCAAAGGCAGACGACAAGTACTTCGTGTACTTTGGTAATGAGTACCCTACCAAAAGATTAATATCGAATGAAAAATTTCTTAATGAGCCCCGTATAGATTTTGATTTCCAACGAAAAGACAAAGTGGTAAACAATATCCTGTCAAAAATTAATCGCAAGTGGCACATAAAAAAGTTATCTAGAGCATTTAACAGAGCAACACTACAGTTTGATGTAACTGTTCCTCAGGCATATTTGTCGCCAAACACAACAGTGGTTTACACTGTGGAAGGCACTAGTTTAAAAGGAAGAATGCAAAAAATTGCAGAAAACTCTTACAAAGCCAATGTTTTGGTTTCTGATTTAGAGCCCGGGGTTTACAAAATATCGGCAAGTATACTAAATTTTAGCGATGGTATAAAAATTGTTAAAACTCATTCTATTCCTTTTTACGTGTCCTACCCTTTGTACGTCGCTTGGACTATGGACTGGGAGGGTTGGGATGTTTCTGATGATAATTTAAACGAAATAGCTAGTATAGCTAATAAATATAAGATACCTATAACACATTTTTTCAATCCAAGAATTTACGTAAAAAATCAATTTACAATAAACCCAATATCTGAAGAGCGGGCTCAATACATTACCAGATGGGTAAGTGATAGAAAAAGACTTTTTTTAGATGAGATAGGAATGCATATTCATATGTGGTCAGATATGGTTCAGGAAGTAGGCGTGACGCCACGGCAGCAGTATATAGTTGGTACATATGGTGTAGATGTTCCAACTTACGTTTATACTGAAGATGAATTGGTAAAAATATTTGAATGGGGAAGAAGTAAGCTTGCTGAAAATGGCCTTGGTGTACCAATTTCTTATAGAACAGGTGCATGGATGTCGGGTGTAAATGTTCTTAAAGCTGCTGAAAGATCAGCTTTTAAGATAGATTCTTCCGGTAGGACATCAGGCAGGGTCAATCCCACATTTCCAAACAGTACTCCTGTGCCATGGAACTTAAAGTCTACTACTAGACCATATAGACCCAATAAAGATGATATAAACAAGTGGGATAAACCATTATCTGAAAGAATGAACATATGGGAGTTTCCCAATAATGGAGCAGATTCATATTGGTTCAGCGCTGAAGTTTTGATCTCCAGATTTAACGATAACTATCCCAGAAAAGGTGAAATTCTATATGTGCCAAACGTTGTCAATTATCTTAGTCACCCTCACTGGTTTGTATCTTATGATAGATGGAAGATTAGAAAATTGTTTGATTACATTGGCCAATTTTTGCTAAGCGAAGATTTGGGACCTGTTGTATACGAGACTCTTGAAAGAATATATGCCGATTGGGAAAAAGATAAATTTTACAATGGCGACTAGTGAAACTGTTCGTTAAAGTCAGAAAAAAAAGTTTAATTAGTTTCGTTGTTTTTTTTCTACTTCTCTTGTTTATTTTAATTTTACTTTTGGTTCTGTATTACCTGTGGTATGTTGGAAATGTTCCTTACATAAAGTGGTCTTATCCAAGAACAGAGACAGTATGGAGTAGTTACAAAGATCCAATAATAATATCTTTTAGTCACCCAGTAAAAAAATCAACTTTAACGCCAAGAATAAAGCCTGAAATTAAAGGTGTTTGGGTCTGGGATAGTTGGTTTGGTATCGATGGACTAACTAAGACAGGAAGATTCTATCCAAGTCAGAGTTTAACTTCTGATCAACGATTTGTTGTTTACATATCTGGTGTTTCTAGAAAAGGCTTCAATGAGTCCCATGAGCTAGGTATAGTTTTTAATGCACCAAAAGTGCCAAAGATTATCGATACCCTACCTAGGCCTGGTGCAATACAGACATCAGAAAATCTAAATATTAAATTGAAACTTGACAAATCTCTTGAAGACAATCAGACTATTGTTTTAAGGTCTCAAATTTTAAAAACTGATAACTCATATAGCATCAAAGTTTTAAATAATTTGGTTTATGTAAACATTAATGAAAAGCTCGAGCCTGGTTTGAATTACAATATCGAGGTTTGGGTTAAAGAGGGGGATTATTTGTCAGAAGAATCTAGTTCTAGTTCAAATCGTTTAGTAAAAATTGGCCAAATCAACTATCAAACTAAAGAAGTTGATGGTTTGATAGGCGTAACTCCAAATGGTGATTCTGTGAAAGTAAATGAAAGAATTAGATTGAGATTTACTAGGGATGTAGATCCCAAATCTTTTGAACAAAAATTGGTAATAAGTCCGAATTTTGATTACAAAGTTAAGTGGATTACAAGTAAACAAGTTGAGATTTTAAGAAGCGTAAATTTAGAGAAAGATACTGTATATAGTATACACCTAAAAAATGGATTACTTTATTCAGACGGCACCAGCACAAAATCGGATTTAATTCATACATTTAAAACGATAGGTAAGGTTCAAGTTGTAGATGTTTTTCCATTAAATCAGTCAGCTAATCAACCAGTTAAATTAAAAATTAAAATAAAATTTGACCAAGAAGTCGATAAAAGCTCAGCTGAGAATAGTTTTTTCATATTTCCTAAAGTTGCTGGTAAATTTGTTTGGTATGAGGACAATACATTAGAATTTATTCCAGAGAAACAGCTAGAGTACAGAATGAACTATACCTTTGGCGTGAAACCGGGTGTAATAAGCGTTCATGGTCTTGATTCAGAAAAAGAGTTTTCTTACTCTTTTAGGACAAGAGACAATTTGGTTGTTTTAAATGTCCCGACTTGTTCACCAAGTTCACCTGCTTATTGTCAACCACAGTATCCTGTTTCATTTTCTTGTAATGTTTATGCACTTAAAATGGTACTGGCTTGGAAGGGTTACAATTTATCACCTAGGTCAATAATATCTGAAATGGGGTACGATGACGAATATGATGGTGTATGGAAAGGTAATCCAAATAAAGTGTACGTTGGAAATGCTGATGGTTCTTGGGGATATGGGGTGTACTGGGATCCGTCCAAGAGGATACTTGATAGTAGAGGAATAAGATCTGAAATAGTTAAAAATTGGTCTATTTCTGGCCTCGCAAAGAAAATTGAAGAAGGTTTTCCTGTCGTAATATGGAGATACAATGGGACGAGTAAAGTTGGGAAGTATACCTGGGTGGCAAAAGATGGTGAAACAGTTAAAGCTATAAGCGGACAACACGGTGGAGTAGTAACAGGTTTTAGAGGTAGCAGTGAGAACCCAACACATATTTTACTGAACGATCCATGGTTTGGAACGATATGGTTGGATGCAATAACATTCGATTATTACTGGAGTTTTCTTGATAGAGTAGGGCTTGTGGTATACTGAGTTAATTTTGTTTTCTATAAATTATGAAGAAGTATTTTTTTCAATCCTTAGTTTTATTGTTTTTTCTCTTAGTTTTTTTTGTAATAAATTTAAGTGTCTTTATTAGATTTTTAAGTATTCTAACTTTAAGCTATATTGCCGTCCTTTTGATGCAGCCTGTTTATCGTTTTTTTTTGAAACATTTTCACAGCAAAGGATTATCAGCTTTTCTAAGTTATGTATTATTGCTTTTTTTAATAATTTTACCGTTAACATTGGTTGTGTTAATGATTGTAAATGAGGTTTCGAATATTACGAACAATATACAGTTTTCTAGTTTTATGGATAATTTTAGTCAGTTGCAACTTTGGATAAATAATTTGATCAAGTCAATTAACGATGTTATTTTAGGTTTCAATTTAGATTTCCAACTATCATATATTGATTTCTCTAGTTTTTTTTCAAGCATTAATAGTTCTGATTTTCTTCAAGATGGAGTATTACCCGTATTTAGGAACATTGCTACTTTTAGTGGAGAATTTATTTTTGGTTTTTTTATCTTTACATTGTGTACTTTGTTTCTATTTCCCATATGGCAAAATTTGCCAGACTACTTAAGTAGAATTTCACCTCTAAGTAAAGAATATGATTTGAGAC
>RFKV01000012.1 GCA_003694175.1 Candidatus Dojkabacteria bacterium
ATCCATACACTGTCGAAGTCATTGTTTGAATAATCGTCCCGAACACTGAATGTAAACGCGATCGGATTCGTAGTTTTTTCAGCATTATCTACATTGGGATCAATATTTCTTGGATGGTACCTACCCACGGTGTTGTTGCCGCAAACATCCGCTAAAGTGTTACCCGTGGGTGCAACCAGAAGAAATGAATTAAAATCTACATCTGGACGACCTACTACTCGAATCGACCTTGGACCTGAAAATCCGTAAGAGCCAGAAGTATCTGCAATCGCCCTTATGCCATAGCAATACGTTTTGCCCGGTTGTAAATTAGAGACGACGAAGTGAAAAATCCTTTGATCTTCTGTGACCATCGCGGTAGGAGTGCTATGCAAATAGTTAACCATGCCGCAGTTACCAGGACTTTCTCTGAATAC
Source organism: Candidatus Dojkabacteria bacterium (assembly GCA_003694175.1). Lineage (GTDB taxonomy): Bacteria > Patescibacteriota > Dojkabacteria > J137 > J137 > J137. The sequence goes on from RFKV01000012.1 coordinate 417, forward strand.
AAGCTGATATCTTCGGGTGATAGATTGACACGTATTGCCCCAATTACTTGATGGTAAAAAATTTATGGTTACACTTGAAGAACTTGTGACATAGCCATCCTGCGGAGATACAATTGTTGGGGGTGAAGGGGTAGACGGGATACAGGGCGTTGGTAAACCAAAACTCCAGGTGCAACATCTTCTATCTTGTCCACATCTAAAATGGTCAGCTCCAGGGCATGACCACAAACCATACTCCAACACCGCAAAGTAACAAGTGCTATAACTACAGCATTGACCTACATGTCCGTAACCCGGAACCTGGCATTGTTGTGCGCTTAAATTTTTTAAAAATAGGCGCTGGCCCAAAACAAAAAACAGCACAAATGATACAAAAAAAAGAAGAAGCCAAAAAATTCCAAAAACAAATTTTTTCATAACTTTAGAGATTATAAACTCAAAAACCAGACTCAACTTAGCCACTTAAAAAACTACATTCTATCTTACAACAACACCTAATCTGTTTGGCAATGAACACAAACTCAGGATGAAATTCAACGCCTAAATCTCATTTTACACATAAACTTCTCATCATTGAATATCTTATTAGAACTCTATAACACAGAAATACAAAGTCAAATTTGGTAACGTCTACAGTTCCAAGAGTTTTAATTTTTTATAAAAGTTTAATGTCACGACACTGACACAATACGATCAACTCGTTCTTTCTTAATCTTTTTTTTAAATCAAAGATAACCCATATGCGAGTCTCAAAAAAATAAACACCAATGGCTTACACCATATTTTCCACATCCCACATCTTTTTTCTAGCGTTAAGCACTAAAATATAATGGAACGCTTTCTAATCATGAATCACGTATCCCAAGGTAGATAGAACTGTTTATGTAGACATTCTGTTAAAAGACATATCTTCTGTGAAACATCATCAATTGATCTATCTAAAATAATTTGAAAATACAGTTAACTTAATAGTATTATAAAAAGTTAAAAAAACGTAAAAATGAGTCAGTTATGCAACAATTCGCATCGTGGCAGGGTTAAGTCAACTTTTTCTGTTTAATCAATGATTTAAAAAACGTTTAAATAGATATAATAGGTACACATTTTTAGAGATCTACTACATTCTTCAGAAAACTTAGTCTATGATGCACTGTAAGTCCAAATCTCCTTATCGATAGAATGTGAGACTTAGTCCCATAACCTACGTTTCTATCCCATCCGTAATTCAAAAAACTTTTTGATAATTCTTTCATATACTTATCCCTAAAAACTTTTGCAATATTTGAGGCAACCGCTATTGTGTAAATCTTACTATCCCCTTTAACTACAAGCTCATAATCAAAGTTAAATTTATGCTTGAACACACCATCGATCAGAAAACTAAACTTTTTGGGCCAAAAATTTTTATGAAAGCAATCATTAATTTCATAAATACATTCTACAATACAATTAGCAATACCCTTTTGATCTATTTGTTGTGCGTCTCTTATTGAAATAACGAACCTCTCATCAGAAACACGTTCTGATACGGCTAATCTTTGTTTTTTTGTAAGTCTTTTTGAGTCATTCACGTTTGGAATAACTTCATCATTTTTTAAAAACAAAAAACCGCAAACTACTACGGGTCCGGCCAAACAACCTCTTCCTACCTCGTCAATTCCAACTACCCCGTCATACAACTCCAAAATCTTAAGTTCTTCATCGGTAGGTGATAGAAACATAACTTGTGTTACAACTTAAAACGGAAATTCTTTTTCTACCTTACTAGCAAGATCTTTTAGTTTGTACACTCCTCTACTTACCTCATTCTCACCTAAAATAGCAAGCATAGGTATGTCGTTTTTTAGGCAAAAATCTATTGCCTTGTCAATCTTCATCACTTCCAACCCAATTAAAACATTTTTACTTTCAGATCTGAGTTTGCTGGACAAAATAAAAACCTTTTCTGCTAAAGAACTTGACAATATAGGTAAAAAAATTTCGAGGTTGGAATTAAATGGCGGTAAAAGCTTTTTTGTTTCGAGAAATAGTTTAAAAGTTTCGTCACCAACAGCAAATCCAACTGCAGGAAAACTTTTGGCACCAAAAATGGAAGATAGACCATTATATCTACCCCCTCCGAATATAGATCTATCTATTACCTCACCATCAAATTTCCTACCATGTCTTTTCAGAAGTAAGTTCCTGTCGAAAATTTCAAAAATCATACCGTCGTAATAATCCAGCCCTCTCACTAAAGTCGGATCGTATATCAAGAATTCTTGAATCGCTAAACTTTTTAAAATAGTGAAGAACTTTTCTTCATGTTTGTAAAAATCTGTTTCTAATCGTATACCTAAAGAAGAAGACATACTTTTGTTTGTTTGAAAACCAAACTGACAAAAGTTGACAATAAAGTCCTCATCCGAAAATTTAGCATCACATTCAACCCTAAGCCTTTTTAAAAATTCATCATGTGGAATCTTCCAAAATTTATCTAGTATTCGTATTGCTAAATTTAGCTTATCATCTGGAACTAGAAAGATTTCTTGTAAAACTCTTTTTACATACTGTCTGTGATTATACAAAATCACAAAGTCGTTCTGTTTCGCTCCGAACGATCTCATAATTTCAATCGACATCACAATCATCTCAATATCGCAATAAACGCTGTCTGAGCCAAAGACATCAACGTTCAACTGCCAAAATTCCCTGTTTCGTCCCTTTTGTGGACGTTGATTCCTAAAAAAATTCGCAATAGAAAAGAGTTTTATTGGTTTTGTCACATGTTCAAACACTCTAGTAACCATTCTAGTCACCGAGGGAGTCATCTCTGGTCTAATTGCTAATTCTCTTCCTCCCCTGTCAAAGAAAGTGGTCAGCTCTACACCTCCTACATCTTCCCCTGATTTTGCTTTATAAATCTCACTATACTCAATCATAGGAGTGAGATACTCCTTAAAACCATAAGACTCACACACTTTTCTCCATCCATCAAATATAAATTTTCTCTTCGCATATTCGTCCGGAAACCAATCCTGAGTACCCTTAGGTGGAAGATTTGATAGTTTCATAAAATAAAAAAGTTAAATAAACGCTGAGGCAAATTATAACAAAATTACAGTTAACTCATCTTTTTCATTAAATAATAAAGTACACAACTC
>RFKV01000074.1 GCA_003694175.1 Candidatus Dojkabacteria bacterium
CTATTGTATACTCCATACCTTCTGTTAACCATAATTCCTCTTCTATTGTCCTTATTAACCTATTAGTCTTTTTTAGCTTCTTTTGTTAATGGAATGTCTTTAATTTTATCAGATAAATTTTTAGGGAAAAGTTTTGTCAAATACATTGGTGTTCTTATAATTCCTTTCATTATTCTACCTCCTGTTTAATTAAATTTAAAATTTATTTTACAGGTGGTAGGTGTCCACTATATTCATGAACTTATACACATAGAATCCAAAACAGTGAATGTAGTAATTTTTTGTTCAATTTGTATACTAGATTAGTTTTACCCAATTATTTTAAGGTTGTTAGGAGTTTGTCTGGCTAGGTGTATAAGAATTAAGTGTTCACATTCACATTAATTTCAGTAACTAAAAATTGTGGCTTTTGCTTTCGTATAGTCCAGATTTCCAGTAAAATAGCTTATAGGATTGGTAAAATGTTAAAAATTGCTTAATCCGTACGACTTACAAAAACTTTTGAATTAAAAAACAAATTTAAATATTTGCATGTTAAATACTGTTAATACACGAAATTAACTTTGTCCAAATATGAAAGTAGGGGCTTTAGTTGCCAACCCAAGAAGAATGTTCTCAAACTTCCGACGAATTGATTCAGACGAAAAATTAAAGATTGTTGGAGTAATGGGTACGGTCGGAAAAACAATTACAACACACATTCTTTGGCATCTTTTGGTAAAAAATGGAATAAAAGCCGCATTACTGTCAACGGAAGGTTTTTTTAAAATGGACAGTCATGACATTTCCATTAAAGCTAATGATTTGAATTGGGCGACATTTGCTGGATTAGTTGATGATCTCATATCAAAATCGTACGAAATGTTTGTTGTAGAGGTTACAACAAAAAGTTTAAGTAACGGAGCATTTGATAACGTAAAGTTTGACTCTGGGATCATAACTAATATCTTGCATCATGACAAAGATCTTTACCTAAATTGGAGTAAATATGCTGAGTGGAAGCTTAATTTTATTAACTCATTTAAGGACAATGGTCTTTTGATAGTTGATTCTACAAATGAGTTACTAGATTGGCTTGAGAAAAATGAAAATCAAGTGGCTTCAGATATTTTGCTATATATTTCAGGACAGCACGATTTTACAAAGTTGTCGGATAGCACAGAACAAAGATTTAGTTTTCAAGGGAATCAGTACAGACTTAAATCTTATTTCGATTTAAATATCAAAAATGCAGTGATGGCGATGCAAATGGCACAAAAATATCTTGATAAAAACAATTTTGTCGAAGAAATCTATGAATTTGAACTTCCTAAAGGTAGGGGGGAATTGATAAAAGGTGGGGAAATAAGTATTATCATAGATATTTCGAAAAGGAAGGAAGAAGTTGAATTTTCCCTCTCGACAATTAGAAAAAAATTACTACCTGGACAAAAAATAATTGCGTTGGTCGGAGCAGAGGGATCGATAGATCAAGATAGAAAAAGGGTTGGCCTCGGTGCGCTTCATATCGCTGACGGAATAATTGTATGTCCGACTGATCCTAGAAATGAAGATGTTTCTAATATTAATAATATGATTGTTTCTTACATGGAAAAAGATGGGGGGGTGGTTGTCGAAAGGTTTCTTTCGGAGCAGGAATTTATAATGGCAAACAAAGATAGCCTAAAACTTAGGATTGAAAGAGTCTCTAGAAACAACTTAGTTCCAATAGTTACTTTCGATGAAAATAATTACACAGCTAGATTGAATGCAATAGAGTTGGCTCTACTGCTAGCTACTTCAGGTGATGTAGTGTATATTTCCGGTAAAGGAAATGAGAATAGTATGTTTTTTGATGGCGTAGAGTACGAGTGGAGTGATGAGGAAGCAGTGAATATTTGTCTTGCGAAATTGAAGCTATAATTAATTTCTAGATATTTGACAAAAATTCAACTAAAGTTAAGCCAGATTCTCTGACTTTCTTGGCAGTGTCATATCCTACAAATCTATAATGCCATGCTTCATGTTTGTATCCAGTAATGTTCTCCTTGCCCTCTGGGTAGCTTTGTATGAAACCGAATTTATATGAATTTTCCTTTAACCATTTTCCTACAACGCTTTTATCAAATTCGTTTGTAAACTGGAATCCAGTGTCAGAGCTAAAAAAATCTACTGCTGTACCTAATTGATGTTCAGAATATCCTGGTCTTGCAGATATTCTGTCAGCTTCTATTTTTCCAAACTGCTTTACCCAACCTGTGTATGTTGATTCTTGATTTCTGAAAGACCTGTATCCTGAGGCAATTACTAAATCTTTTCCTGTTTCTTTTTTAAGTTGCTTCAACATTTCTACCAACGCGTCCGCAGCTTCTGCTCTTAGAAACATTTTCGGGGTGTTGGTAATTAGTTTTTTATCTAAGTTCAGGTCTACTAGATCTTTTGGAGCGTAGTCAGAAGTTAAACTGTTTCTTTTTGATACATTTGCTGCAAGATCATCTCCATCAAAAATGTATCCACTTCCTTCAAATCTTGGTATATAGCCTTGGCTAAAGCCTAAATCTTCCTTTTCTCTGTATATTTCCCAACTTAACTCGATTCTGTTACTAATTGGAAATTCTTCTTTGTTTTTTTGTATGTTGTAGGTACTGTTGATTTTTGTTCTTAATTTGATAGTCCTTAGGTTTTCTCCAGGCCCCAAGTTAGAAATTTTTACAATGTATCTATATTCGTTTTCATTTTTTGAAAACTGTAAAATCTCAGCATCGTTAGTGTCAAAGAGTTCGACTTCTTTGTTTGTTGTAAACCTAGCGGTGAACTCGGATTGAGCGGTAACAATCTGATTTGAAAGCACTTTACCATTGAGAGCAATTTTTGATGAGTCATCTTCACTGATTTCAAATCCGTTTTTTATTTCTATAGGTGTCTCCTTCTGAAAATTTTTAGATAAATCTACCACAGATTGATCTTTTAACACATCTGAACCGTAAGCTACTAAAATCAAAGATACAAACGAGGCCGTTGCGATCAAAATGACTTTTTTTCTCATAATCAAAAAAAATCCTAAGAGAGTTTACCCAAAAGCTTGGATAATTGAAATTATTCCAAAATGATTTCTCTTTTTTGAGTTTGCTTTATTTTTTGAGTTTGCTTTAAGATAAATTTCAGTGTATAACTAGAACTCAATGAATTTAAAAATCAAACTGTCTATTTTAGATTAGTTAAAGTAAATGTGGTTAAAAAAAAAGAAGTCATTTTAGGAAATATATACGGAAATAATTTTTTCAATGTAACAGAAGACACCTTATACAAGGTTAGGGTGAATCTGAGAAGCGGAAAATCATTAAAGTGTAATTTAGTTTTTTCTCACTCTGCACCAGGCCTAAGCTCTTTTGTAGACTTGCGGTTTGTTCTCTGGGGAGGTTCAATGTTAGATGTCAAAGTTTTAATGAAAGTGTCTACTGGTCTGGTGCAGACTGACTCTTATCTATCAGTCAAAGTACTGACACTTGGTGAGGGGAATTTAGTAAAAGTGGTACCATCTGTAGAAGTATCGGAAAAGGAACTGAAGTGTGGACACGGGGCTACTGTATCATGTTTGGATAAAGCTATGGTCAATTACCTTAGATCTAGAGGTCTGAGTTTCGACCAAGCTGTGAAATTGCTCGTAAAATGCTTCTTGAATTGAATGCCGACGGAGGGAATCGAACCCACACACCTTGCGGTACATGTTCCTAAGACATGCGCGTATACCATTTCCGCCACGTCGGCCAATAACAACCATTCGTATTATATCATACAGCTACACTCATAGTACTTTTAGGTTGTGATCGTGAAGTTGATTAGGATTAGTACGCTGAATGTTTACAAAAGATTTAAAAAATAAAGACTTAAATTTAATACTTTTACTTTTACAAAATCTATCATAAAAACAAAAGTTGTACTGAGACACATATTAAAACAACGCCACTTTGTTTGAGCAGGAAAACTAAACATTACATTTGAGTCTAAACGTAAGCGATTTGAAACAGTAATGGGGGCAAAAAATATCCATCGAAACTTGAAATAAACAAGAGATTGTGTAAAATGCTGAGCCTAATATTAGTTTTAAGAAACCAAAGTTTTGATGTTTTATGAGATGTTGATGAAAAGATACGGGATGTATATTTTTGTAGTTTATTTTAATTGATATTTGAATTTTTATTTTGTTTTGATATAATGCAAAGACGTGGGTTAAAACCGCAGTGTGGTGTAGATCTTGAATAAAATCTTGTCTTGGAATGTTTGTTGTAGCTGTGCTGACTGTGGTAAACTAATCAAGTTATCAACTTTTTTTTATTTATATTTTAGTTAGGTAAAGCATATGCCAGAGTTTGTAAGAACAAAACCACACGTTAATGTAGGTACCTTGGGTCATATTGATCATGGGAAGACTACATTAACTGCCGCTCTTGTTGCGTACTCTCAAAGAAAAGGTTGGCAGAATTCAGGTAAAAGTTATGCGGAGATTGCAAAAGGAGGTATAGCTAGGGCAGGTTCAAACAAAATTGTTACTGTAGCCTCTTCGCATGTTGAGTACGAATCGGAAAATAGACATTACGCACACATTGACTGTCCGGGACATAAAGACTACATAAAGAATATGATAACTGGAGCAGCACAAATGGATGGAGCGATATTAGTAGTATCTTCTGCTGATGGACCGATGCCACAAACGAAAGAACACCTCCTGTTAGCCAAGCAAGTAGGTGTTAACCATTTAGTTGTTTTTATAAATAGATTTGATGACAACGTTGATCAAGATATGATATTGTTAATTCAAGAGGAAATTAAAGATTTGTTAAGGAAGTATAACTACGAAGCAGAAAAGGTGCCATTTGTTGTAGGTAGCGCACTTTACGGTGTGACAGGAGAAAAAGATGGTGATGAAGCTATGGCATCTCTGCTAAAAGCAATGGATGAAACTATACCAATCCCACTTAGAGAGATTGATAAACCCTTTCTAATGCCTGTTGAAGATGTCTTCTCAATCTCGGGTAGAGGTACAGTAGCAACTGGTAGAATTGAGAGAGGTGTTGTTAAAGTGGGAGATGTCCTGGAGCAAGTAGGGTTGATGGACGGATCAAAGGAGGTGGTGGTTACGGGGGTAGAAATGTTTAAAAAGCAGCTTCAGCAAGGTCAGGCAGGTGATAATGTTGGTTTACTATTGAGGGGTATAGCGAGAGATGAAATAGAAAGAGGGCAAGTTTTGGCAGCAAAGGGTTCGATCAAACCTCATCATCACTTCAAAGCTCAGGTTTACATCTTATCAAAAGATGAAGGTGGAAGGCATACTGGTTTTGGCTCGGGTTACAGACCTCAGTTTTACATAAAAACTGCGGATGTGACTGGTGAAGTGATTTTGCCAGAAGGTAAACAATTGGTTCTTCCAGGGGATGACGTAGAGTTGGAAGTTAAGCTAGTAACTAAAGTAGCTATAGAAGAAAAGATGACGTTTGCAATTAGAGAGGGAGGTAAAACAGTAGGAGCAGGGATAGTTACACAGATTATAGAATAAAGATTTGTTTCTTTGTTTAATTTTTAGTATTTAGTAACTCGTAGGTTTTGATTATATGTCCACATCAAAGATCAGGTTAATAATAAAAGGTTACGATCATAGACTGGTAGATAAGTGTTGTAAGGATATTGTTGAGCTTGTTTTAAGTACTGGCGCTATCATTAGGGGGCCAGTACCGATTCCTACTGAGTTTTGGAGGATGGCTGTGCACAAAAGTCCCTTTATAGATGCAAAGTCTAAAGAGCACTATGGCATGAGAGTGCACAAGAGGTTAATTGATGTAGTTGACTACAATCCTAAAACTATAGAGCAGATTTCGCATTTTCATTTACCCTCTGGTGTTTCGATTAATGTTAAAAGTTAGCAAAGGAAATTGTAATTAGCATAGTTTATTTAAATTTTTTGAAGTGTCGGTTTTGCTTTGTAGAAAACAATTTATGATTACTTTTTTTTCTGATGACGGCAAAGCTGTGCCATCGACAGTACTGACGTTTGATAATGTTGAGGTAGTTAATTCATCTTCGCTTAATAAGAAGTTCATAGTAATGCTGACAAAAAAGAACTCATCTAACAAATTATCAGTTAAGAAGCAAATAGGATTGGATTTAGAAAAAAGTTACGATAAATTTGTTTCTTTAGATAAAAAACATGAAGATTTGATGTCAGTTTTGTCGTGTTTTGGCGTTGGTCAAGTTGTTTCGGTGACAGGTGTCACAAAGGGTAAGGGTTTTCAAGGTGTTGTTAAAAGATGGGGTTTTGCTGGAGGACCACGAACGCATGGTCAGTCTGACAGAGAAAGAGCACCAGGAGCAATAGGGAGTAGAACTATACCGGGTAGAGTCTTTAAAGGAAAAAAGATGGCTGGTCGTATGGGACAAAAAACAGTTACTGTTAAAGGTCTTAAAGTTATGGACATTAATTTAGAAGATAAATACATAATTATTTCTGGTTCCATTCCTGGTCCTAAAAAATCGGTTGTTATTCTTAAATCGAAATGATCGAAATTATAGATGTCGTTAATAATGTTTCTACAAAGGTTCCTTTCCCTGAATTTCTAAGGAACTTGCCTGATAAGGTTGATTATAGGTCATTGAGTTTGTATAGGTACGTTTATTTGTCAAATCAGAGGCAGTCAAACGCCAAGGTTAAAAACCGATCTTTGGTCTCAGGAGGAGGCAGAAAACCATACCCCCAAAAAGGGACAGGTAGAGCAAGAGCGGGTTCAATAAGGTCTCCAATCTGGCGTGGTGGAGGAAAAGCTCATGGACCTACCGGAGTACAGAATTACAAGTTAAAGTTGAATAAAAAATTTAAAGCTTTTGTTTTGCGAAATGCTTTAAAAGAAAAAATTTTAAACAATTCGTTGTTTCTTATAGAGGGTTTGAATAGAGTTTTCGTTAATGATTTTTCCACAAAGAGTGCATTACAACTGGTAAAAAGATTTTCTATGTCAAAGTCGCTGATAATTGTTGATCAGTCTATGTCAAATTACCATGTTTTGTTTTCAAATATTCCAGATTTGAATACTAGAATTTCCTTAGTTTCAGAGTTTAATGTGTATGATATGGTTTTGGCAGATAAGGTGTTCTTTGTTAACGAACCCAAAGTTTTGGAGTATATGAATAAAAGAGTATTTTAAGTGTAACAAAGTGAATTATGAACCCGGTTCTGACTGAAAAGACAATTAAGTTATATCAGGATTTTAGAGTGTGTACTTTTGAGGTTAGTCTGAAAGATAATAAATCGTCTCTTCGGTATGCTTTTTACAAGAAGTATGGGATCAGACCGATTTCAGTCAATATCATAAATAGACTAGGGAAATTTAAAAGGGATAAAAAAAATTTAAGGAAAGGTCGAATAGTAGGTAGTAAAAAAATTGCTCTCTTCAAGATAGACAAAAATAAAAGCCTGAATTTATTTGAGGTTAAGTAGTTTATGGGTATAAAAAGATTTAAGCCTATTACTCCAACTCTTAGACATACTGTTTTAATAAATAGGTCGGGTCTATACAAGGGTAGGCCTATAAGAAGGCTAACTGCAAAATTGGAGTCTTCAGTTGGTAGAAATAACACTGGAAAAATAACGACGAGACATAAACAGAAGGGTGCTAAGAGGGTCTACAGGTTGGTTGATTTAAAAAGAGATAATCATGGAATAAAGGGTGAGGTAGTAAGGATAGAGTATGATCCAAATAGAACTTGTTTTATAGCTTTGGTAAAGTACGTAAATGGTGATCGGAGGTACATTCTTGCTCCAGATGGCTTAAAATCTGGTGATGTGGTAGAGTCAGGTGAGAATGCGCCAATCGCGTTGGGAAATGCAGTTCCCTTGTCCAAGATTCCTTCCGGAACAAGTGTTTTTGCAGTTTCACTACGACCAAACGAAGAAGCTAAGATAGCTTTGTCCGCAGGGTCATCAGCTCAGGTTATGGGTTCTAGAGGTGATTACGTTCAACTGCGGATGCCAAGTGGTGAAATTAGGTTGTTTAAAAACACTTGTTATGCTACAATAGGAATTGCGAGTAATTTAGACAATTTTAATGAAAAGTTAGGTAAAGCGGGTCGGAGTCGAAATAGGGGTATAAGGCCCACAGTTAGAGGTGTTGCAATGTCATACAAACACCCGCATGGAGGTGGTCAAGGTAAAGGCGGTAGACACGGTACAGGTGGTCCTAAGAAGGATATTTATGGTAATTTGGTAGGAAAGAGGACTAGAAAGCCAAAGAAAACATCGAATAAGTTTATTGTCTCGAGAAGACAAGAAAAGAACAAATTTAAAAGTTTTAAGACGATTATTTAAGATTATCTGATATGTCACGAAGTCTAAAAAAAGGTTTTTTTGTAGATCCAAAGTTATTGGAAAAGGTTAATAAGGCAAGGCTTATGAAGTCTAGTGGTCCGATTAGGACTTGGAGTAGGTCTTCAACTATTACTCCAGAAATGGTCGGCCTAAGTTTTGAAGTGCATAATGGAAAGTACTTTCACAAAGTGTTTGTAACAGAGTCTATGATTGGGCATAAGCTAGGAGAGTTTTCGTTGACAAGAAGGTTTACTGGTCATACAGCAGGAGGAAAAATTGCAAAGACTCATGGATCAACAGGAAGAGTAATGAATTAGTAACAATAGTTTTTTATGTTTAAGGTTTATACAGTTAAATTAAACTCTTCGGGTGTGTCGTATAAAAAAATGCACGCGGTTGCGAGGGCTATACAACGTATGAAGGTGGTTGATGCGATTAACCTGCTGAGTTTACAGAATTCTAATGCTGCGAGAGAGTACGTAAAATTGCTTAAAAATGCGTATCTCAACTTTCCATATTCAGATGTCAGCAAGTTAGAGGACTTGGTTATACTTGAAATTAAAAATGGCGTAGGATCAAGAAGATTAAAAAGTTATCGTCCAAAATCGAGGGGTAGAGGGTATGAGGTGAGACGAAGAGGTAAGAGTAATACCACGTTGACAGTAGGATTATTAACCGAAAATTAGTGATTTTAGATTATGGCTAGGGGATCTCATAAAGTCAATCCAGTGATATTTAGGATGACAGTTAACAAAATTTGGGATAGTAGATGGTTCGCTTCAGATAAGTCTGTTTATATCGAGAATCTTAAACAGGATTTTGAAATAAGAAAAATTGTCACAAAGGATTTGGCTGCGGCGGGAGTTGCTAAGATTGTTATCGATAGAGGTATTAAAAAAGTTTTTTTAAGTGTGTATGTAGCCAGGCCTGGCGTAGCGATTGGGCGTAATGGAGTAGGGATATCAAATTTAAAAGAAAAGCTAGAAAAAAAGTTTAAAATGACATTTGAGATTAAGTTGTATGAGGTGAAGAAACCTGAAGCGTGTGCAGCGTTAATTGCTGAAGCCATAGCAGAGCAATGTGAGAGAAGGGTTGCTCCAAAGATAGCAGTTCAGAAAGTATTGGAATCTGTCAAAAACATACCTGAAGTAAAAGGTATTTCAATTTGGGTTAGAGGTAGAATCAAAGGTGTTGATATGGCTAGAGTGGAGAAGTATTCGGAGGGTTTTGTTCCAAGGCATTCTATTAGGGCTGATATAGACTATGCTTTTGTTGAGGCACGCGTACCAAGAGCGGGTAAGCATGGAATCAAGGTGTGGGTTAATTTAGGAGAAAGAAACACTTACGTCTTGTAGTTTTTGTTATTTTGTTATACTGTGTTGCAGCCAAGTAAAAGAAAATATACAAAAGAGTTTAGAGGAAGAGTTAAAGGATTTGCAAGCAAGGGATGCAGTATTGTTTTGGGTGAGTACGGCCTAAAAGCTATAACGGGAGGTTGGATTAGTTCTAGACAACTTGAGTCTGCGAGAAAAGCGATTAATAACTATACCAAACGAAAAAGTAAGCTGTGGATTAAGGTGTTCCCTCATAAGCCGGTAACAAAGAAGTCTGATGAGCAAGTTAGAGGAGGTGGAAAAGGGCCAGTTGATCATTACGTTGCGGTGGTTAAACCAGGAGTGATACTCTTTGAGATAAGTGGAGTTTCTGACGAGGTTGCTATAGAGGCTCTTGAAAGAGGAGCACATAAGCTTGGGATTAAGACTGTTATAGTAAAAAGGTGAATTTTAAGTTAATCTAAAGTTATGGAGTCTAAGAAAATAAAGCTAAGGTATAATGGAGTGATTGAAAAGATATCCTCAAGTAAGACGGTTAGTGTTAGGGTGGAGTTTAGGTTTCCGCATCCCAAATACAGTAAGATCGTAAAATCTAGTAAGAAAGTTCTGGTGCACGTTGATGACGAGAAACAGTTCAAGGTTGGTGATAAGGTAACAATTGAGTCTTGTAGAAGAATTTCGAAAAATAAATCTTTTAGGGTAATACTTCATTATGGTTCAAAAGTTAACTAAACTAAAATGCGCTGATAATTCAGGTGCTAAGGAGTTGCTTGTTATTCAGGTTTTAGGGTCCGCTAAAGGTAGGATGTTTTCTAAATTTGGATATATAGGTGACATTGTTAGTTGTTCTGTAAAGGAGGCGTTGCCTGATTCTCAGTTAAAAAGAGGAGACGTTGTGCATGCAGTAATTGTTAGAACAAAGAAAGAGATGAGAAGGCGAGATGGCACTTATATAAAATTTGATGAGAATGCAGCGGTTATAATAATGGGTAAATCAAGTAAGGAACCTAAAGGTACAAGGGTTTTTGGTCCTATAGGTAGAGAGGTTAAGGACAGAGGTTTCGCTAAGATTGCATCTCTTGCTTCAGAGGTGTTGTAGTTTTTAATTTTTATGAATAATTTTCGGATGATTTTCTTAGGCTTTAGGGTATGTCAAAAATAAAGTCTGGTCAAACTGTTTATGTAATATCTGGTAAGCATAGAGGTAGGGTAGCTAAAGTTCTTGCTATCAAGAGAGACAAAAGAGATCCCAAAAATTCAGTTTATGTTTATCTTGAAGGTATTAATATTTACAAAAAGTCTGTTAAACCCAATCCTGTTTTAGGTATAAAAGGAGGTTTTAAGGAAGTGCATTTGCCTATTCACATTTCTAATGTTGTGCTGTATAATCCGAGTTATACCAACAAGAATAAAAATAAGAATGGTTCGGTTAATAATGAAGGAGATGTCGCATCTGAGAAAAGTATTTGAGACTAGTCTAGCTGGCGAGTTAATGAAGGAGTTGTCTCTTAAGAACATTCATCAGGTTCCTAGACCAGTCAAGATAGTTGTTAATTCAGGAATAGGAAAGGAATATA
>RFKV01000075.1 GCA_003694175.1 Candidatus Dojkabacteria bacterium
GATATAGACATTATTGAGCATTTCATTGAAAAAAATTCCAAAAGATTTAAGATAATCTTTATAGACTCTATTCAAACTTTGTTTACAACCACTGTTAGTTCGCCCACAGGCTCAGTATCTCAAATTTTGGAGTGTACAAATTTTTTAGTGAACATATCAAAAAAGTTTAACATTATTACTTTCATCATTGGTCATGTCACAAAATCAGGAGAGGTTGCTGGTCCAAAAATGCTTGAGCATATGGTTGATACAGTTATTTATTTTGAGGGAGAGAAGAGGTTTGAACTTCGAGTAGTCAGAGTTGAGAAAAATCGTTTTGGTCCTACAGACGAAGTTGGGATTTTTAGAATGACCTCTGATGGGTTAGTAGAAGTACGTGATACAAAAGAACTCTTTGAAAACAATTTACCAGATGCTCCAGGATCTGTGTTTTGCATGGTTCTGGAAGGCAACAGGCCAGTAGTTGTTGAAGTGCAAGCTTTAGTTGCTAAGTCACATCTTCCTCAACCCAGAAGAACATCCAGTGGCTTCGATTTTAGCCGTATGAATATTTTGATTGCAGTGATAGAAAAGACGCTAGGGCTAAATTTGTCTACCCACGATGTATACACTAATGTTACCGGTGGGATAAAAGTTGCAGATGCTGCACTCGATTTGGCCTTTGTTGCATCTGTGCTTTCATCACTGAAAAATAAGGCATTTCCCAGGAGTTCAGTTTTTTTTGGTGAGGTTGGTTTAACCGGTGAAGTTAGAAAGGTCTGGTTGGAAGAAAAAAGAGTAAAAGAAGCTAGAAGAATCGGTTTTGTTACTATTGTTAATCATAGCGCAGTCAAAAATATAAAAAATTTGCTGTGAGGCTTTTTTCCTATTAAGTTTAGCTAATTTGTGAATTTAATATTATTCACATATTGGTCTGTTTCTGACTGTCCATAGATCACTTTGGTATAATTAAAAAACTTCTAACATATTAAGCGAATAAAATGGCTATTGACACTTCGTTAATCAGAAATTTCTGTATTATTGCACACATTGATCATGGAAAGTCAACGCTTGCTGACAGATTAATAGAGTTTACAGGAGCATTGTCAAGGAGGGAGATAAAGGATAGAGTTTTAGATACATTGGAGTTAGAGCAAGAACGAGGCATTACAATTAAACTTCAAACAGCAAGGCTGCACTATAAGGGTTTTATACTGAATTTGATAGACACACCAGGGCACGTTGACTTTTCATATGAGGTATCACGTTCGGTTGCGGCTTCAGAAGGTGCTTTGTTGCTTGTGGATGCAACACAGGGGGTACAGGCTCAAACTCTTTCGACGGTATATAAGGCCATGGAATACGATTTAAAAATCATCCCAGTACTAAATAAAGTAGATATGGATACTGCGGATGTAGAAGGAACTAAAGAAGAGATGATGGAGATATTTGGTTTTTCGCAATCAGAAATAATCTTGGCCTCAGGTAAAACTGGATTGGGTGTTGATAAAATTTTAGATACGATAATAAAAGAAATACCTCCCCCAGATAAAAACAAGTCTAAAGTCTTTGTTCCAGATGATAACCTCAAAGTTCAACCCACAAAAGCACTCGTCTTTGATGCCTTTTACCACGAATTTTTAGGTGTGACTGCACTAGTTAAAGTAGTTGCAGGAAGTTTTAATTTGTCAGATAAACTTTACGCTATTGGAACCTGCACTGATATTTCACCGATCGAATTAGGATATTTAAATCCAAAGATGTGTAAAACATTTGAGTTGAATGAAGGGGAAGTTGGTTATATCGCCACGGGGCTTAAGGACATAAATTTAATTCATGTCGGTGACACTATAACTCTAAAAATGAACGATGATTCACATTTGCTAGTTAAAAGTTTAATAGGGTATAAACCTCCAAAACCTATGGTTTTTGCATCTTTGTATCCAGTAGATAGTAGTGACTTTGAAAAATTTAGAGATGCCCTTGAAAAACTCTCCTTAAATGATTCATCTATAACATATCAAAAAGAATTTTCTCAGGCGTTAGGTACAGGGTATGTTTGTGGTTTTTTGGGCCTGTTGCATCTTGAAATTACACAAGAAAGGCTTGAAAAAGAATATGGGATTGAACTCATAACTACTACTCCAACTGTAGAGTTTAGAATAAAACTGAAAACTTCTGACTACACAAAGTTGCCAATAAATATCGCGAATATCGACACCAAACAAAATTTAGCATACATCAGAACAGCTGCTGAGTTTCCGGATCCTGGATTAGTCGAATATGTTGAGGAACCCTGGGTAAGCTTAGAAGTTTTAGTTCCAGAAGATTATGTTGGTTCTGTAATGGAGTTATGTCACAAACACAGAGGAGAATATATATCCCTGAGTTATTTAAGTAATAAAAATATTGTTCTAAGAAGGCATGCTATTTTAAAGTTTAATATGCCAATGATTGAAATTATGATTAGCTTTTTTGACAAGCTTAAGTCTATAACCAACGGTTATGCTTCAATGGAGTATGCATTTACAGGTTTTAGAAAATCGGAGATAGTTAAGGTTACAATTTTAGTAAATTCACAACCAGCTGAGGCACTTTCTTTTTTAACGCATAAAGTCAATGCGCAGAAAAAAGGAAGAGAGGTTGTTGAAAAATTGAAAGAGCTAATCCCTCGACAAATGTTTAAAGTTCCAATTCAGGCTGCAGTAGAAAACCAAATTGTAGCAAGAGAAACAATAAATCCATATCGAAAAGACGTTTTAGCAAAGCTTTATGGTGGTGATGTTACCAGAAAATTAAAGTTGCTTGAAAAGCAAAAGAAAGGAAAGAAAAAGATGAAATTAGTTGGCAATGTTGAAATACCAAAAGAGGCATTTTTAGCAGTTTTGAAGATTGATTAAACTAAAATCTGAGTTAAACTTTATAATGCTAGGTATCAAAAAGTAGTTTTATCTAATGTATCTTCTAATGGCCATCCATGTACTGAACGCACCAACTAGGAAGCCGACTAATGCTGTAAGAGCAATCAAAGCTACCCATCCATTTGTGTCTATATATGGCCAGGGAAGTTGAGAAAAGTTTTCAAAGAAAAACTGTTTTACGGCAAGATTAGTAGGAAGTACAAAGACAGACAATAGTACGACTCCGACAATAAAAATTGCTATTAAAGATCCAAACAACCCGTAAAAACCCCCTTCGAGAATATACGGAGCTCTGATGAAAAACAACGATCCACCAACCAACTGCATTACACCTATTTCCTCCATCTGATTGTAAAGTCTAAATTCAACTGTCATTATAGTGAAGAAAAATATTACAATCATCAAGAGGGTAATAATTGCAATTCCCGCAACCCTCAAACTGAGCATTACCTCTCTGAGTTTGTCTAAACTTTCACTGTCAACCTTAAGCTCAATTGGAGGCTCTCCTTCCTTAGTTGAGTATTTATAAATAGGTTTTTGAGTAGAATTATGTTGCTCATCTGACTTTAAAATGCGCAGTTTTTCGTTTTCCTCCTCAATATCCTTAAGTAATATGGCTGTTAGATCTTTTAAGTCATCTAACGAATATATTTGAATATCTAAGCTTGAAGATAGTTTTCCATTTGTAACTTTGTTACTTTGCAGAGTTAAATAAATTATCGGTTGTGTTTTTTCTGTGTAGTCAGAATACATTTTAAATGCTTCTTCCTCGCTTGTGAAATCAATTTTTTTAATTTTAGGGATCTTTTCCCATTTGTTTTTTAGTCTCTGAATAATTTCCTGATCCATTCCGACTTCAAAGAAAACCAACAAATTACTCCTTGATTCAATGTATTGAATCCAAAGATTTGCAAAAAAAGCAATTCCCAAAAACACTAAAGCAACCAAAAAGGCTAGTGACATAACCGATACCGATCCCCAACCCGTCCATCCACTTCTCTCAATTTGCTTTTTTGTGTTTCTTAAAATTCTTATAAACATATCTTGGCTTATATAACTAACTCATCTTTACTTACAAGAATATTTTAAATCGTCATTTTAATATTTTGTTCGTCTTATAACTAATGAATCAACAATCATATCATTGGGTTTAGTTAATATCTCAACAATGCAATCTGCTACGTTATCTGGATCCATATAATTTTCAACATTTTTTTCTACACCAGCTTTGTGAAAAAATGAAGTTTTGATTCCTCCAGGAAATACGCATATAGATCTTACGTTTTTGTATCTATAATCTAAATTTATGCACTCAGAAAACCCTCTAACTGCGTATTTTGTTGCTGAATAAACCGAATTTAGATGCTTAGGTTCAATGCCTGCTGTGGAGGATATATTCACAATTATCCCAATTTCGTCTGATTCTTCGAGTAACGAAAGTGAATATTTTGTTGTTAAAATCAAACCGGTCAAATTAGTGTCAATCGTTCTTTTTATTTCCTCATCAGTATTCTCACAAAGTTCACCTTCTAACCAAACAGCCGCATTATTTACCAATACGTCTAGACTTTCTATTTTTTTAAACATGCCTTTAATGTCATTTAAATTGGTGATATCGCAAAAAAGTGTGACTAGATTTTCAGTTTTTAGCTTTTCCTTAATTTCCTGGAGTTTACTTTCATCTTTGCCTGTAACATACACAACTGATCCTCTCTGGATAAATTTCTTAGCTAGGCTGAAACCTAATCCACTTGTGCCTCCAGTTATCAATATTTTTTTATCTTTTAGAGTTTTCATAAGTATAGCTTGTGATTTTCTTTGCTATTTTGATGATTTGTTCTGGACTTAAGTCTACAATGTTCTCTAGTCCTTTCGGACCGACCTCTATCACATCTTCTATGGTTTTAAATCCCGCTTTTTTTAAAGTTTTATATATTTTTGAACTTAAGTTTAAGTATTTGAGAGGCGTTTTACTTACTTGGTAGTTTTGATCTCTATCAGAGACTTCTAAACTTTCTATTTCTATAGCGTTTTTTCCGTTACTTGTTTTTGTCTTTTTAATTTCATCGCTCTCGGACTCAAGATTAGTTACTGCAGTGACATC
>RFKV01000076.1 GCA_003694175.1 Candidatus Dojkabacteria bacterium
ATTTATAATAATTTTATCATCATATTTTGTAGGATCCGTTATTTTGCCATTTAAGGCTGAAACAACAGCAGTTTCTGGTGAACATAGATATACCTTAGCGTCTTTTGTACCGCTTCTGCCTTCAAAATTTCTATTATAAGTTCTCAAAGAGACACTTCCCGTTGCTGGAGCTTGTCCCATACCAATACATGGACCACAAGCATTCTCTAAAATTCTTGCACCCGATGCAATTATATACTTTAGATAACCCATTTTATCAATTGTCTCCATTACTTGTTTTGAACCAGGTGATATAACAAGACTAACATAATGTGGTATCCTCTTGCCCTTCAACATTTCTGCTACTGTTGCTAAATCTTTATATGATGAGTTAGTACAACTTCCTATGCATACCTGATCAACAGTGATACCTTCGACATCTTTAACCTTTACAACATTATCTGGTGAATGGGGACAAGCAATAAGGGGTTCTAAATCTGACAAATTAATCTCAATAACTCCATCATATTTAGCATCTATATCAGCTTTTAACTCAACATAGTCTTTTTCTCTCCTTTGAGACTTTAGAAAAGCAAGAGTAACCTCATCTGATGGGAATATAGAAGTTGTTGCCCCTAACTCAGCTCCCATATTTGTTATTGTAGCCCTTTCTGGAACAGAGAGGGTTTTTACTCCCTCTCCACTATATTCAAAAATTTTACCCACACCACCTTTTACAGATAGTCTTCTTAAAAGCTCTAATATAACATCTTTAGCAGAAACAAATGGATTTAATTTTCCTTTCAATTCCACTTTTATAACCTCTGGCATATTCATATAAAATGGATAACCAGCCATAGCAACAGCAACATCTAATCCTCCAACACCAATAGCAAGCATGCCAATACCACCAGCAGTTGGGGTATGGCTATCTGATCCTAACAGGGTTTTTCCAGGTATGCCAAATCTCTCTAAATGTACCTGGTGACATATACCATTACCTGGCGCAGAGTAATATATTCCATATTTTGATGCAAATGTTCTTAAAAATCTATGATCATCTGCATTTTCAAAGCCCGTTTGAAGTGTATTGTGATCCACATAACTAACTGAAAGTTCAGTCTTTACCCTTGGTATTCCAATGGCTTCAAATTGAAGATATGCCATTGTTCCTGTTGCATCCTGTGTTAAAGTCTGATCAATTCTAATTGCTATCTCACTACCTTTTTTTAGCTCACCAGCAACGAGATGTCTTTCCAATATTTTTTCAACTAAATTCTTACCCATACTTTGCTCCTAAATGATTTTGTTTAATGAATACTCAATAATCCCTTGAGCACCAAGCGCAAGAAGTTTTGGTATTATAACACGTACCTGTTTTTCTGGCAAAACACTCTCAATTGATACCCATTCGGAGTTATAAAGATTTGAAATTGTTGGATAGTTTAAACTTGGAAGAATCTTCACTATGTCTTCTATTGATTTTTTTGGAGCATTCAACTTTATACCAACCATATTTTCAGCTCTTAAAGCAGCCTGAAGTAAGGTAGCAATTTGATTAATTTTTTCTTTCTTCCATTTATTTTTCCAAGCCTTTTTATTTGCCATCAGTATAGGATTTGAAACTAATAATGTGTCTACAATTCTAAGTCCATTTGCTTTGATTGTTGAACCTGTTTCAGTAACCTCAACTATCGCATCACATAGTCCTTCAACTACTTTTGCTTCTGTAGCACCCCAAGAAAATTCAACTTTAACAGGTATCTTTTTTTCTTGAAAAAACTTCTTTGTAAAGTTTACAAGCTCAGTTGCAATAGTTTTATTCTTTAGATCTTCTAACTTTTTAATTGGTGAATCTTCGGTTACTACCAATACCCACTTAGCTGGTCTCCTTGATACCTTTGAATAAACAAGGTCACAGACCTTGACAACATCTGAATTATTCTCCAAAACCCAATCATAACCAGCTATCCCTGCATCAATGGTACCTTTTTCTACATAGATACTCATTTCTTGAGAACGTATTAAATTACATTTAATCTCTTCATCATCAATTGTAGGAAAATAATTTCTAGACGTTGGTGTTATTATCCAACCTGCTTTTTTAAATAGTTCAATTGTAGCAGCTTCAAGACTACCTTTAGGGATTCCAAATTTCAAAACATCAGACATTTCTAACTCCTCTTTTATAAATTTTTTTCTGGTTTGATATGATAAAATTTAGATGTGAGAAAATTTCCTTACAATCTGTTAACAGTAAAGGCTTAAGGTGTCTATAACTCACATCTTAAAAAGTAAAATTGCAGTAAAACCATCTACCTACTTTTTATAAACCTCATCGGGATTAAAAACTGGATTCGAATATTCAACCCAATTTCCATTTTCCCACTTAATATAAAAACAGCTTCTATTGCCCGTATGACAAGCTGCTTTGCCATGTTGCTTGACTGTTATTAAAACTGAATCAGTATCACAATCTGTATAAACATCAACAACCTCTTGAACATGTCCCGATTGTTCACCCTTCATCCAATATTTGTTCCTGCTTCTGCTATAAAACCAAGTCTTTTTTGTTTCTAGTGTTAAGTTCAAAGCCTTCTCATCCATAAATGCTACCATTAGTACTTCTTTAGTCTCTGAATCCTGAATTATCGCAGGTATAAGTCCATTCATTTTATTGAAATCTAACTTAATCATTAAACTGCCCTTCCTTTTTGTATTACTTATTTAAAATATTTGCAAATTTCTCAACCAAAGTATCTAATTCTCTCTTTACC
>RFKV01000077.1 GCA_003694175.1 Candidatus Dojkabacteria bacterium
TTATATATTATTAACATGTTTAAAACCCTGACGTAGTGAAAACCAAGCTTATGGGTATACTTTTGTATTTAAGTAAGACGAAAGTTTCGACTTTATTATTTGTGTTACTCTTACCCACATCTAATATTCGAAACAGTTAGCTAATTATCTACAAATTTTATGTTATTGAAATCTTGATTGTTTTAAAAACTGCTCTATACCTATTGAATAAAACATACGATATGAGAAATTAACATGGTCTCCAGACTTTTTTAAGTGTGAAGTAGTAACATATTTCTGTTAGTTGCAGTAGAGAGACACTAAAGGACGCTTAGAATTTAAATAGTTTATTACAATTCCCTTAAAAGAAATAGTAATCCAATTCTGCGTAAAATGTTTCTCTTTATGTTTTCCTCTCAAATCCACAAACTCACATTTTTTTTAAGTGGAATCTGGTTAAAACACCAAAGCATGACCTTAGACCCATACTTATGAGAACGATAGGGTAATGCCTTACTGCTGTCATACTTTAGGCTAGGTTCAGTGCCATGACAGTCTCAAACAAATTGAAACTGTCTCACAATTTTCTGAAAAAATAGGTATTGATGTACTTAAGCTGCTACCACGGGCAATCAATGCGTAAAAGTTTAGACTTTCACTCAAATTTTGTATACTATCACACTTTTCCTCATCTACATCTACTACACCTAACAGCATAAGCGATTTTGTATTCAATGCTCTTATCTAACACACGTTAGACCAACATCGTTTCTAATATTCAGTGATCCTCGTTGTGCTTGTATTTCCTTCAGTACTCCCCCTTCACTGAAACAAACCAAAAGCCACAACGTATACAAAGCCCACTGTAAAAACCTAAAACAAAATTCTTGTAACAAAAACTAAATTTTCAATTTAAGTCAGATTTATCTAAACTCAAACAAAAACCCACCTAACTTAAACTTACACATCAGAGAAAATACAAAAATACAAAATCTTAAACAAGCTTAAGACATTTAAACATTTTGTAAAATCCTTTTAACAGCTTCATCTAGCTGTGTAAACTCCTTGCTGCCTTTGTTAAATGCAGAGTATGTAAAACTAGTAGGATCAGGATTTTTACTAAAATCTGAATATACATGAACTTGGTATACATATTCTTCATACTTAAAGAGTACAAACTTATACGAGCCATTTTCAGAAGGAGACTGATTCGTAGTTGAATCTGAACCTCTATAGATAGGTGAATCACTGACATTATAAACGTATTTTTCAGTGACTTTCACAGCATCAATGCTTTGTCCTGATATTGTTAGCTTAACTTTTTCTGTCTCCCTCCTTATATAGCTATCCTCGCTTGAAAAATTCAATTTTAAAATATCATCAATACTTGAAGAACTATAGATCTGAAATGTAAATACATTTTCTCCGTTCGATTTACTAATCGTATAACTCCCGGTTGGTTGAATAAATCTCTTTTTGTTATCTGTCCTGTGCAACTCATACATTTTGTCTCCGAACTCTCCTAAAGCGTAAAAATCTCTGTCATTATAAAAATCGGTGGAGGAGACGCTATCTCTTAAATCATAAAAATAAGCACTCTGAATCTCATAATCCGTCCCAGACGGTCTAATGAATTTGAATTGTAATGAATTATAATAGTTTAATTGTTCCTGAACTTGTTTTGCAGGATCATGAACCGGAATTCTAAACTCTTTAATTTGTATGCCTGGATAATCAACGTTAAAATCGAAAAATTTTTTAACTTCATCATCAGAAATTTTTAGGTTATCAAACTCAAATTTATAGGATACGATAACATTTGATGGACTCACGGCATCTATATAACTGACCTGTCCCTTGTGCGTAAAAGTTTTCACATTCAAAAATACTTCCTGATAAATTTTACTTATATTGGCACGGGACCTAGTAGTGTCCGTAGAGCCAACTTCTGATTGATATGCATACCAAAGCTGAGAGTCACAATTAATTTCGTACGAATACCTCAGCACATACACCTCAACACCATCTATAAATCTTTTCTCGACAATATCTATATCTTGACCATACATACGTTTCAGTTCTTCTAAAGGATCATAGTCACCTTTTGTTTTATCATTTTCGTTTTCGAGCGAAAAATCATTGCTTTCTGGGACTGAAACTGAATTAGATGGGCCAGAGGTAGAGTCAACATATGGCTCAGGTTGTGCAATTTTTGAGCGATCCTGTACTGGTACTGGAGGATAAATCATCCTGACTGCATACCTTCCTCCCTTGTAGCTTAAAACTTCCGAACTGCCACCGACTGATGAACGCGTGATGGTATAATCAATCAGCCTATCTTTTTCATCCTTAGACTCTACCTTGTTGATATATTCATTGTCTCCAGAGTAATACAGATTTGTGTTTTTTGCGTCTGAAAACATATTTTCTGGATCGTACACAGCCCTACATGCGTTATATTTTGGCCCTCGCGTTACAGTTGTTACAGTCTTTGAAAGATTAGATTCTTTGTCATAATCCACATCTGACTGTTGTAATGGAGGAGTTGGAACCATAAAATTTGGAACCATTTTGTAAGTACCCAACCGCTGAGATTCAGCTTCGGGGCTTGCTACTCGACTTGTCATACTCCCTATACTTCTTTGAACAGTCAAAATCGAAGAAGAACTCTGACTCAGAATCTTTTTATAAACCTCCATTTTTTCTTCAACACTTAGCCTAAGCGTCTTTACACTCTTGTCTTGAACGGTAACTCCAAGTACAAACACACCAACAACCACAACACCAACTAACACACCCGCTATTGAAGCAAAAATCAAAAACTTGTTTTTATTCATAGGCTCGTTGATAAAAATAAAAACTTCAAACTTTTTTCCTATGGTATATAAGACATAGGCATATTTTAACAGAATTTAAATAAATTACAAAACATTCTGAAAGAATAAAACATCCCTCTCATCTAAACTTAACTAGCCATACTAACAGTAACAGCTTGACTATTCCATCCCTGTCGGAATAGTTTGATTAAGCTTGTTATTTTAAAATTAAGATTTACGCATTTCATTTTACAACACTTTCTATACTGACTTTTGATGTGTTTATGATTTTTCCTGTTGTCGGTCTCAGCAGAAACGCAACCTCTTGATCGGCTAAAATGATCAAAATATCGCCATTTTGTCCATCTTTAAAGAATTCTGCTGATTCAGGGTTTACCTGTTTTAACCTGTTTATATCCGATATCATTTTTATATCAAAATTTTCAGATGAGCCTATACTTGTTACAAGCTGTCCTAAATACTCGCTAGCCTTGTTATTATCAGTAAATAGTTTACTCAGTGAATTTGGAATTGAAAGTTGTCGCTCTGATCGCTCTGCATGAGCAGTAGCAAAAAAAACAATGCCATTGAAACAACAAAAACCAAAAAAAGAAAATTAGCAAAAAAAATTACCCTACATGACCTAGTAAAAATACTGATAGGCCTTGACAAAAACCACTTTTTAACAGTCATTTTGTCTTTATTCGCTCCGCTGGCTCCTCTTAACCTCATTTTCTTTTCAGTAAGAGCCTTCTCAAGATCTATTAACACCATAAAACTTTAACAACTAAAAAGGCTAATATTCATTAAATCTACTCAATGTTTTAACAAGTATACACCCTCGAATTTTAGTAAGTCTTCAGCGGGCTTATCAAGTAAAATTTTAAACCCAGTCTTAGAAATATCGGTAATTACAAAGTTTGACGGTGGCCCAGCTACTTGAGAAACGAACACAAAAGGTTTGGTATCAAGCTCACCATCAAAATTGTACAATACCTGAGTTTCATTTTGCTGAATAATTAATTCGACAAAATTTTGCGCACCCAATTTTAGTTTGCCTTGAATACTAACATCCTTAGTTACATTTATACTACCATTAATAGAAACTGTGCCATCTACAGACAAGTCTGATTCAAAAATAAGTGACTTAACTTCAAACTTTACTTTTTTGATTTCCATTTTTGCAGTCGTTATACTAATAAAACCGTCATCCTCAGAGATAATAAATGGATTATTCTGATCCTCGCTTTGTCTGCGTTTTTCTCCATTTCCATTAATTGAATAACTATTTGTGTCTGTTGTACTATTTTCTCCTTTTGATTCAGCTAATACTTCATTGACATGGTCATGAGGAAATGAATCATAGAGCAGCTCAAA
>RFKV01000078.1 GCA_003694175.1 Candidatus Dojkabacteria bacterium
ACAACTTAAACAAAACAAAAAGATCCACTAAAATAGCTAACAGTTAATTTTCAAAAGAGTATTATAAGCTTAATGTTTTTGGATTCTAACTCACTTTGTCAAAAATTTCAAGTACAATCATAGTTTATTTTTCTTCAATTTTAAACCGTGCCAAAGTATGCTTTGGCCCATGCATAAAAATATGTAAAACTTCAAGTTAGAGATTAGAGAATACTAAAGCATTTTAAAAGATATCAAATGCATTTAAAATTCAGCTAAGTTGCTTGACTCCAATTAATTAGCTGTTCGGATTACAATCCAGAAACCCAAAACGATTTACAAGAACCTAAACTCAATAGGAGTAAATATTAATCAAACAATTAAACACCAGAAAAGTTTATTTCGTCTAAACTTATCTCTAATTTTAAAATTAATTAAGTAAACTCATCCTTTTTTGATTCAAAAAGCAAGCTAATTCATAAACTTAACCACCAAATAAAGTTGCTTAAATTATGAAAAAATATGTGATTACATAGGAATAATGCATTAAAGACAATCAAAAAACTAAGTTATTTTTTGTTTGATCAAGTAAATTTAGATAATTTTACGCTTTACTTTATGCTTTATTGACGTATATTGATTTCATTTAATTTCCAAATACAGAATGCGGCTTTTGTTTCTTCTACTCTAAGTTCCTACCCTTTAATGATTAATGAAGATACTAAAACTGACTACATTAAGTATGTAGTTTTTGGAGGCCTAAAAAAGTTAGCTCGAACAAATTTTATTTAGAAGAAATCACAAAACCTATAAACTTCCACTTCAACTTAAAGTATATATAAACAGTAAAACAAACTGACCCCACGGGGAGTCGAACCCCGATTGCCGGGTTGAAAACCCGGTTTCCTAACCGTTAGAAGATGAGGCCCAAAACGTAACGTAAGGTTGAAGGTTTTTGCGACGTTTACCTTGATCCACTTTATCTAATTATACAAAACAAAAATCATCAAGACAACAATTTGGTAAACTTAATTTTGATAAAATGTAAAAACCAGAAGTTAGGTACTATTAAATATTCCTAATAAAATTATTTTCGTTTATTCGAATAATTATAATTAGTTCGAGTAGTATTATGAGTAAATACTTAAAATTTTAATATAACACCAATATGAACTCACTTTCAGTTCCCGAAAGGGAAAGTATAGATGATATACGAAGAAAGATTATAAACAAAGAGATTGATATCTTATCCTTAACGGAAGAACATCTTAAATTGGCTGAATCAACAAATGAAAAAATAAACTCGTTCATAACAATTTTAAAAGAAGAAGCGACTAAGCAGGCAAAAGAACTACAAAAAGTTCTTGAACAAAACCCAAACAAAGCAAACTCAATGAGGTTGTTCGGAGTTCCATTTACAGTAAAAGATTTATATCTAGTCAAATCCACAAGAACAACTTTTGCCTCAAAACTTATGGAGGATTTTATTTCCCCATATACAGCCACTGTAGTTCAAAAATGCCTCGATGAAGGTGCCATACTTATCGGAAAAACAAATTGCGACCCGTGGGGATTTGGTGCAAGTGGGGAAAATTCAGGTTTTGGTCCTACAAGACATCCTCTAGATTTTAACAAAACACCGGGCGGATCAAGTTCAGGTTCTGCAGCCTCACTTCTAAGTGGAGTAGGATATTTTTCCCTTGGTACAGATACGGGAGGTTCAGTAAGGTTACCAGCATCTTTCTGCGGCCTTTTTGGTTACAAACCCACTTATGGTAGGAACAGCCGCTACGGAGTTGAAGCAATGGGAAGCTCTTTTGACACACCTGGATTTTTTGCTAGATATATTGATGACATAGTATTGCTAGAAGAGATAATGCAGGGAAAAGATCTTAATGATGCAACGACATCAGAAACTAAAGATTTAAAAATAAATAGAAAACCCATAATTGGTGTTCCTCGTGAATTTTTTGTTGATGGTATCGATCCCCAGGTCGATAAAGTAATTAAAGAAAAAATGCAAGAAATTAAACAAAAAGGGTTTGAAATCGTTGATGTATCGATACCATCGACAAAATACGCCTTACCAGTTTATTATGTTTTAGTTCCTTCCGAAATTTCATCAAATAGGGCAAGATATGACGGGGTTAGATTTGGCAAAAAAGTAAGTAACGATTATTCAGAAAACCTAGTTAAAAGCAGAAGTATTTACTTAGAACCAGAAGTAAAAAGAAGAATAATGATTGGCACCTTCGCACTTAGTGCAGGATATTCAGATCAATATTACAATCAAGCAAGTCGAGTACGGACCAAACTAAAAAAAGAGTTTGACGCGGTATTTCAAAAAGTAGATTTACTGGTATCGCCAGTCTCTCCTACAACGGCTTTTGATTTAGGCGAGAAATCAAAAGATCCAGTTCAGATGTATTTAGTAGACATCTACACCGTAACAGCAAACTTGGTTGGGATACCTGCAATATCATTTCCAATAGGAAAAAATAATTACGGAATGCCAATTGGAATGCAGATTATGGCACCTAAATGGGCTGATATGGTAATGTTAAATTTTGTAAAGTCAATATTATGACCAGTCCAACTAACAAAAAAACAAAAGCACGATTCTTCGCTCATTTTTTAAAAAATGGATTTTCGTTTGTGCCGATTATTTTTCTTTGGGTCTGTTTAATAGGAATGATACTTGGGTTTAGTAATTTGGTTAAAGAAAAATCCGGTACAATCACTCAGCCAGACCAACAATATGCAAGTTATATAGAAGAGACCAACAAAGAACTGGCTCAAGAAACCAAGAATTTTGAAAATACAGAGACAAAGCTAAACCAGGTAGAAAAAAACGATACTACAGAAATTGAAAATACTGAAACCATTCAACAAACTAAAAAATATGTAGTAACAAAAGTAATTGATGGTGACACTATCAAAGTAAAAAATGATGAGGGCATAATCCAAACAATCCGGCTAATAGGTATAGATGCCCCAGAAATGTCAAAAAACAAAACTAAAACAGAATGCTATGCTCTTGAATCAAAGAAGTTTTTGGAAAAAGTTTTGACAGGAGAAATCGTTACTTTAGAAGAAGACCTTACACAAGGAAATACTGACAAATACCAAAGACTGCTTAGATATGTATATGTCGATGGAGAGTTAATAAACCTGACTTTAATACAAAAAGGATTTGCTAGAGAGTATACATACGACGCTCCATATAAATTTCAATTTGAGTTCATTGAAGCAGAAAAGTCTGCAAAAAAGAATAATCTAGGTTTGTGGGGAGAATGTAAGAAAATATGATCTTTCTTCTTGCCTTCATAAATTTATCGATATATCTAATACAGCTACTATTAGGTCTAATAGCAATTAGAACTAGAAAAATTCGATCCAGGAAATTTTCGTTTCCGACGGGATCACAAATTGAACCAAATCATTTAATTGAAAAATATTTTTATGATGAAAGTTATGAATTTGAAATTAAAGCAACCGATGAAATTGATGAGCCAGCTGAAGCAACGGAAGATTTTTTGTGGGTAAATAAAAAAGTTTTAAATAAATCAGACCTATACTCAAACTTTTATTTAATCTACCAGGCTGAATTGACATCAAGTAAGTATAAGTTTCTAAGGATGTACAACTCAATTCAGGCAACCATATTTTTTTTAAAACTCATTTTCATCATCGTAGGAATCATGTCAGGAGGATTTGTTGGTCTAATAATACTATTTCTAACCTTATTCACTAACTTAGTTATACTTGCACTTTGGATAGTAGCATACAATCAGCAAACCGACGCAATTAATAAAAGTAAAGAAGTTGCGCTTGCTGTTATGAAGCTTGATGATGTTGAAGTAGCAAGACTTAACGCGTTAACGAATGATTTAAGATATGAACTTCTAGAATATCCTTGGGAAATCTTCTGGAGGCTTTGGGTATTTTTCACTCCTTAAAAAGCTTGAAACATTTAATTACGGTTAAGGTTTGTTGTTTTTTTGCTAAAATTTCACTCGCGTAACTTTTAGAATTTGAGGAATGCTACAAATAATTTCAAGATTGATTGACTCTAACTCATCTCAGCTAAAAAAAACAGATAAACCCTTAGAAAAAATAAAAGAGTTGCGTAAGACAGTTACGAAATTAAGTTTTGATGATATGAGAAAAAGGATTGATGAGATGAGATCAGAACTTGCAAATCTGTCAATGAAAATTCCTGAAAGTGACAAATTATCTATAAAAAAAATAGATAGGATAAAGTCACTTCCAGAAAAAGAGAGAGAGATTCAGTCAAAACTTTATGAGTTCATGCCTGAAGTTTATGCGTTTGTTGATGAAATATTTTTTAGGAAGGTTGGATTCAGATATCATGACGTACAGCTTAGGGCAGCAATTATACTTGCTCAAGGCCAAAGGCTTGTTGAATTATTCACTGGAGAGGGTAAAACTATGACATTTCAATTACCTACAATCCTGTATTCTTTAGTTGGGAGAGGTGCACATCTGGTTACTGTCAATGATTATTTATCTAGGAGGGACGGAGAATATGCAGGACATATAGCCTCTGAACTTGGGTTGACGGTTGGCATCATAAACTCGGATGTATCCTACAAATTTGTTCCAGACCATGAAATTGAAAAATATTTCAGTGAAGAAAGACTGAGGTCTAGAGAAGAACTTAAGAGCATAGAAGTAAGCAAAATGAGTGGAGTTAATTTAATGCAGGTCACAAAAAAAGAAGCATATAGTTGTGACATAACATATGGAACAAACAACGAGTTTGGATTTGACTACTTAAGGGATAATATGGCTTGGGACCTTGAAAATTTGTGTCAAAGAGAATTATATTATTGTTTGATTGATGAAGCAGACTCAATACTAATCGACGAAGCAAGAACTCCTCTGATTATCTCAGGTATTCCAAGTGATGCCGAAGAAGAGAAATATATCAAATTTGCAAAAGCTGCGTCAGTTTTGCAAGAAAATGAAGACTATAAAGTAGACCATAAAGGTGGGGGAAGAGCAGTTGTGCTTACCGAAGAGGGCATAAAAAAAGTTGAAGCGATTCTGGGAATAGACAATCTTTGGAGGGACTACTCATCAGCTTACCATATGGAGAAGGCCTTACAAGCAAAGGCATTGTTTCACAGAGATGAACACTACATCGTCAAAAACGGTGAGGTTTTGATTGTAGACGAATTTACAGGCAGAATTCTTCATGGCAGGAGATACTCAGAAGGTTTACACCAAGCTATAGAAGCAAAAGAGGGAGTAAAAATCCAACCAGAAAGCAGAACTTATGCAACCATAACTTTTCAAAACTATTTTAGGCTTTACAAAATTCTGTGTGGTGGCTCTGGTACGATCATGACCGAGGGTGAAGAGTTTTACAAAATCTACGGTCTAGAATCTATATCCATACCTACAAATAAGCCAGTTATAAGAATTGACTATCCAGACAGGATATACAAAAACCAAGAATCAAAATTCAAAGCAGTAATTGATGAAATAAAAGAAAAACACTCAGTTGGACAACCGGTGCTCGTAGGAACAACATCAGTGGAAAAATCAGAAATAATTTCTAAACTATTAGACAAGGAAGGTATTCCTCATGAGGTGTTGAACGCAAAGTATCATGAACAGGAAGCAAAAATAATTGAAAGGGCTGGAGTTAAGGGTGCAGTCACTGTAGCTACAAATATGGCCGGAAGGGGAGCAGACATTGTAATAGGAGGGGGGAAGAGAGGAGATGAAGCCTGGAAAGAAGTTGCGCAGCTTGGAGGTTTACACGTAATTGGTACTGAAAGACATGAAGCAAGACGAATAGATAACCAACTTAGAGGTAGAACAGGTAGACAAGGTGAACCTGGAAGTTCAAGGTTTTATGTTGCCCTAGACGATACCATAATGAAGATATTAGGTGGTGAAATCATAGCAAGACTGATGAGTTTTGTAAGGATCAGTGATGATACACCAATTGAAAATCGTCTCATCTCGAAGCAAATCGAAATAGCTCAAAAAAAGATAGAAAATCTTAATTTCGATGCAAGAAAGCGAATAGTGGAATATGATGATGTAATGAATCAGCACAGAGAAATTTTCTATGCAAGGAGAAAGAACTTTTTATTAAGATTTGAGTTAGCAGAAGAAAAAGTTATGGAAGAAAACAAAGTAATGGTCTTATCCATGCCTCAATACACTGATAAGAGAAAAGAATATGAACCTAAAATACAGGAATCAAAAAGACAAATAAAGAATGCCATTAGAAATATCTTCTATGAGGTCTTTGACCATAAATTAAAAAACAAAGAGCTCGAAAGAGGCGATGAAAAAATAAAGAGGTCGATACAAAATTTCCTAAACTTAGTCCCAGAAGAGCTAATGTGTAGGATACTTAATCTTTCAAAAACTTCTCTAGAATTAGAACTAATCAATAAATTCAAATCATTTAAAAACAAAGAAGACAGGAATGAATTTTGGGATGAAATTTTAGATAGCTGCATAAACTTTAAATTTGAGGAATTTGGTGATGATCTATATAGACTGACAAAAATTTTATTGCTGCAAAGCATGGACAACATGTGGGTTGAACATTTGGAAACAATGAAAGACATTAAAGAAGGAGTTATTCTACAACAATATGCTCAAAAAGATCCGTTAATTGAGTACAAAAATAAAGCCTACGTTGTATTTCAAGAATTCCTTCAAAAAGTAAATA
>RFKV01000079.1 GCA_003694175.1 Candidatus Dojkabacteria bacterium
ATACATATTGATCATTAAATAATCTTTTAATACTAATTTGTGGTAGAATAACATAAACTTTTGAGAATTTATATTTTAGTTTTTATCTATGGCAAACATTAAAGGTCTAGGATGGAAAAAGAAAATGGTTAATCTTCTTCATGTTTTATCTGTTTATGCGGATAAAGAGAAAATGGTGGTTAATGCAATAGTTGAGGTAAATGCTGGTACAATTAATAAATATGAATTGGTTACTGAAACTGGTCACTTGAAGTTAGACAGAGTTGGTTATTCGAGTTTGGCTTATCCATTTACCTATGGAGCCATACCAAAGACATTAGATTTTGATAATGACCCGCTTGATATAATAATAACTTGTGTAACAGAGCCTTTGATTCCAGGATCTTGGGTAGAAGCTAGAGTTATTGGATTGATGAAATTTAAGGATGGAGGTGAGGTTGATGACAAAATTGTAGCTGTTTTAAACGATGATAAGAGGGTTGACCATATAAATTCTATAAATGACCTTGGCGAATATTGGATCAAAGAGACCAGTTACTATTGGCAGCATTATAAGGATCTAAAGAAGCCAGGGACATGTGAAGTGATTGGTTATTTTGGTATTAAAGAAGCTGAAGAAGTTATATCATCCTGTATACGTAGATACAATGAAGAAAGCTTGAAACAATTTGGTAAGGAAAAAGATAATCATGATTGCGATGATTGCTGTAATGACGATTAAAACTTTTGAGTTTTGAGTAGGTTTTGGTCTTGGGAATATTGTGAACTTTTGGTCATTCTTATATGTGATCATTCCTAAATGAAGTTGTTTTAATTTTTTGCTTTGTTATTGTGCTTGATCGGTTTTGAGATTTTGCGAAAAGATTTGATTTAGCTTTTCTGTCTAACACTGTTGCGTTATAGTGGAAAGTATTTTAATGGTTAAAGTAATTTAAGTCTTTCTGATGACAGAAATTTCTTCAAAGCCAAAAATTACGTCTCTGGATATTGCTAGGTCTTGGTGCAAGGAAAATGGGTTTATTTTCCCATCTTCTGAAATATATGGGGGTTTTGCTGCGGTTTATGACTATGGGCATTATGGCTATCTTTTGAAAGAAAACATCAAGAAGTTGTGGGAAAAGTCAATGTCACAAGAGAGAAACGATGTATTACTGCTCGATTCTGCGATTTTTATGCACCCAAAAACGTGGGATGCATCCGGTCACTTATCAAGTTTTAGTGATGTGTTGATTGAAGACAAAAAAACACACGTTAGGTATAGAGCAGATCATTTGGTAGAAGATTGGTTAAATAGTAAAACAAAGGAGGAGTTAGAGCAGATTGCAACCCAATTAACCAACGAAAGCGTTAAAGAGATGGTAGTTAAGAGGAATTTAGACAAGGCAACCCCCGAGGAAATCTATGAGATAATGAAAGTATCTAAATTTCCTGGTCTGGAAAACTACACAGTGCCTAGAAATTTTGGCCTAATGGTAAAAAGCAACCTTGGAGTTACAGATGGGACAATTACCGATGAGAATGCGGTTTACTTGAGAGCTGAAACTTGTCAAGGAATCTATCTAAACTTTAAAAATGTTTTGCAGTCTTATAGGATGAAACTTCCATTTGGAATTGCTCAAGTTGGCAAAGCATTTAGAAACGAGATAGTGGCAAGGCAGTTTATATTTCGCACACGTGAGTTTGAACAAATGGAAATGCAGTATTTTCTTCATCCAAGCATGATGAGTCAAAAATTTGAAGAATGGAAGAACATCAGAATGAATTGGTACATTGAAACCTTAGGTATTAATCCTAAAAGGCTCAGGTTTAGGGATCATGATAAATTAGCCCACTATGCAAGCGCAGCGTGTGATATTGAGTACAAGTTCGGATCAATTGGTGAGTTCAAAGAAGTTGAGGGTATACATGCTAGAGGAGACTGGGATTTGGGTAATCATCAAAAATTTTCAGGCGAAAATCTTGATTATTTTGACCAAGAGACCAATGAAAGATTTATACCACATGTTTTGGAGACCTCGGTAGGATTAAATAGGTGTGTAATGATGGTTATCGAAGATAGTCTTTATGAAGAAGAGTTCAAAGATACCGATGGGAGCAAAAATTTTCGAACTGTCATGAAAATTAAGAAGACTTTAGCACCAATTAAGGTTGCAGTTCTGCCTTTATCCAAAAAGATGGAATTGCAAAATAAGTCAATTGAGGTTCAAAGTATGCTTAAAACTCATTTCTTCACACAGTATGACGAAACTGGATCAATTGGTAAGAGATACAGAAGACAGGATGAGATTGGCACTCCCTACTGCGTAACAATTGATTTCGAAACCTTAAATGACAATTGTGTCACAGTAAGAGATCGGGACACGATGAAACAAGATAGAGTTAGTATTTCAGATTTGACAGATTACCTACTTGTAAATCTTAATTCATAGTTTCCCTTGATTCTTTTGTAGTTAATCACCTAAAGAACTGATGAGTCTTATTTTTTTTGTACTTGTTTGTTTTGTCTAAAGGCTGTAAATATAAGCTTGTTGATTTGTTATTTGGATGTTTTGTATTTTGTTGATAAAACTTCAAGTTTAATCTAAGCCCAATTCATCTCATCTAAGCTAAGCCCAATTTATCTCATCTAAGTTTTGAGACTTTCTCCACTCATTAACCTTGCTAAATGGTTTACTTCCAAAAAACCCTTTGTGTGCTGAAAACGGTGAGGGATGTGCTGAAATAAGTATAAAATGTTTTGTTTTGTCAATGATTTTAGCTTTTTCAGCTGCATTTTTGCCCCATAATATGAATGCAACCTTATTTGTCTTTTCAGATACTATTTTTATGATTTTGTTAGTAAAAATTTCCCAGCCTTTGCCATAGTGTGAATTGGCTTGACCTGATCTAACAGTTAATGTTGTGTTTAGTAGCATTATGCCTTGTTTATGCCAATGTATAAGTGTCTGATCTAAATTTTTTAATTCTTTTAACTTAAGATCATTTTTAAGCTCTTCAAATATGTTTATGAGTGATGGTGGCATCTTGTTTCCAAGATTTGTTGCAAATGCTAAACCATTTGCAACACCTGGTGTGTGATATGGATCTTGACCAAGTACGACCACTTTGATTTGTTCTGGATCTATCTCTAAAGCTCTGAAAACAAAATCTTTTGGTGGACAGATTGTGAAATGCTTATACTCCTGTATTAGAAACTTTTTTAGATTCATCATATAGTCGAGTTTTTTTTCTTCCTCAAGAAAGTTTTCCCAAAATTTAGCTAAGCTGCTCATTTTTGTAATCTAAATCAATTGGAAGAACTTCTTCAATGCCATTTTTGAGTTTTTTGAGATGCTGTGTGATTCACTAAGGAAGATTTCTTTATCCATCCACATAAAACCAATATGTTTATCCTCAATTTTTGACGCATCCACAATATCTCTCCAGTTTCGCTCAAAATTAATAATTTTATCTTTATCTATCTTGTAGATAAAATACCTAACTGATCTAGAATATTTCTTGTTGTTGTATTGGTACGTATATTTAAAAACTTCTAACTTGTCAAAAGTAGAGATGTCACTGATATCTAAATCAATTCCAGTCTCCTCTAGTAGTTCCTTTTTAACTGCTTCAATTGGTTCTAACCTTTCAACTTTTCCTCCAGGAAGTTCCCAAAAAAGTGGATTTTTTGAGTCGTGTGACTTTTGTAGCATCAAAACTTTATCGTTATCCTGATGCACAATTATCCTAACTGTTTCAATAATATCCATCTTGTTGTAATAGACTTTCGGAAGTATATCAAAATTTAATAAATTAGGTAAATCATTACTGTTTTTCATTTAAGTAATATGATAATTTATCCAGAATTATTAGAAGATAAAAAAATTAATAAATGCTCATTTTGCATCAAGTCTTATTGGAAAACAAACTTTTCAGAATTATAATTAAGCGTTTACATTTAATTAGAATTAGTAACAAAGCTGATGGATCAATCCAATTTTAGCACTAAAACAATCCACTCTTTTGAAGAGCTTATTAACACTATACATGCATCAATGAAGCTAGAGGAAGATTCAATTTCGCGCATCCATTCTGCTTATGAGTATGCAAAAAAGAAGCATTTTGGACAATTAAGAAAAAACGGTGATGAGTTTATATCACACGTTTTGACAGTTGCAAACTATATAGCACAACTAAAACTTGATGAGATAAGCGTTATATCTGCTCTACTTCATGACACAGTTGAAAAATCAGACGCGTCAATAGATGAAATTGATAAAGTTTTTGGCACTTCAGTAGCATACATAGTGGATGGTTTAGATGATATTAGAAGGTTTTCCAGAAATATTACAGGAGAAGATTCTAATCGTGAAGAATTTAAAAAGCTAATTTTTAACTCCACTGAAGATGTGAGAATTCTAATTATAAGAATGGCTGAGAAACTACATAATCTTTGTACAATAACTGAAAAAGATAGCGATGAGTCGATTAATGCTGCAAAAAGAGCTCTAAATATCTATGCTCCCTTGTGCGAGTATCTTAATCTTTCTTCTTTTCAAAGAGAGTTAGAGGATAGATCTTTTGAAATTGTTTGTCCTAAGGAGTATCAGTTTATTAAATCTGCGGTCCAGAAATACTTATATGATCAGCAGAGTTTGATTGATGAATTTAAGGAAAGGTTATTAGGTATTTTCTCGAACTATTCGGCTTTAAAAAATTTAACCTTAACATCTAGAAAAAAGGGTCTGTATAGTATATTTAAAAAAATAAAAAAGAAGTACGCAGACAAGTATGGAGGCATAAATGAAGAATCGTTCTCAAAGGTGCTTGATATATATGCGGCAAGAGTACTGGTAAACACAGTAGAAGAATGCTATATGGTTCTTGGACTCATTCAGTCAAGTTTTGAGGTAGTACAGGAGGAATTTTCTGATTATATAGTGGACCCAAAGGATAATGGGTATCGCTCAATTCATGTTATTGTAAAATTTAAAGGCTTTACCTTTGAAATCCAAATTAGAACATATGAAATGCATGAATACAATGAGTATGGTCCTGCAAGTCATATAGCATATAAGGCAGGTGGCTCGACAAAGGTTTTAGATATGACATGGACAAAAGATTTAGTTAAGTGGCAGGGTTCAGAACAAAAAGAGGTGTATAAAATAAAAGCGTTTAGCAATAGTATATTTGTTTTCACTCCAAAAGGTTTGGTTGTAAGGCTGGAAAAAGGCAGCACACCAATTGATTTTGCTTTTCGTATACACACAGAAATAGGAAAATGCTATAAAGGAGCAAAAGTTAATGGGAAGTTAGTAAGTATGTCAACAGTTTTACAAACAGGAGATGTGGTAGAAATTTTAACTCAGAATAAACCTAATTTATCGCTAGATTGGATAAATATTGCAAAAATGAATAGTACAAAAAGTAAGATTAGAAGATGTCTTGGTATTTATAAATGATCTATGAGGGAAATGTTTGAGTTTTTTAAGGAAAATATACCCGATTATGTCATTGAAATTTCAAAAAAGCTTAGCTTAAGAGGCTACAAAGCTTTTCTTGTGGGAGGAAGCGTCAGAGATCTGCTTTTGCATAAAATTCCAAATGATTATGATGTAACGACCGATGCAAAACCAGAGGAAATAATGAGCATATTTGAAAAATCCGTGCCGACTGGGGAAAAGTTCGGCACTATAACAGTTATTGAAACAGATCGACTTAAAGAGTCACATGCGGTAGAGGTTACAACTTTTAGGTCAGAAGAGAATTATGTAGATGGGCGATGGCCATCAAAAGTAGGATTCACAAGTGAAATTAAAACTGACTTATCGAGGAGGGATTTTACGATAAATGCCATAGCTTTGGATCTTGAAAAGTTTTCGGTTGCTTTACGAAAAAAAGAGAATACGTATGATATCAAAGAATTTATCTATGACCCTTTCGGAGGCTTACAGGACTTAGAATCTAAATTGATTAAAGCTGTCGGAGACCCTCTGGAGAGATTTTCTGAAGATGGGCTTAGGTCTGTACGTGGTTGCAGGCTTGCTGCCCAATTGGGTTTCATAATTGAGGAGAATACAAAAAAAGCGATGACTATGACTCTTCATATCACCCAGAAAGTCTCAATTGAGCGCTTTAGAGACGAACTTCTAAAACTCCTTTATAAATCCCCTAAACCATCTGTAGGTTTTAATTGTATGAAAGAAGTTGGCATTTTGGCAATTTTTTTGCCCGAATTGCTAGATTGTGTTGGGATAGTCCAACCTGAGTTCCACTCCGAGGATGTCTATGATCACACAATGTCTACCATTGACATTGCTGATGATAGAGTCAAACTAGCAGCATTGTTTCATGATATCGGTAAACCAAGAACAAAGGTAGTAGATGAAAACGGTATACATTTCTACGGACATGACATTGTTGGAGCTGAGATGACTAGGGAAATAATGAAAAGACTTAAGTTTTCGAATGCTGAGACTGAGAATACAGCATTGCTTGTTAGATATCATATGTTTAATTATCCATCCGCTGATTGGAGAAAAAATAATTTGGATTTAAACGGTGAAGGTGATCATGGATGGAGTGATGGGGCTGTAAGAAGATTAATAAGAAATGTAGGAGGTGATGATCAAATTGAAAAATTGTTACTACTTAGACTTGCAGATGCAACATCAAACAAGAAATCTAAGTATGATAGACGTGAACTTACGCTGCTTTCGGAAAGAATTTCTCAAGTGAGAGCTAAGAGCACAGTAATGACTGTATCTGATTTGGCAATTTCAGGTAAAGACTTGATAAGAGAGTTTAATTTACAACCATCAAAAATTATAGGTGACATTTTGAAGTATTTATTAGAGATAGTGCTTGATGATCCAATACTGAACCAAAGAGAAACTCTACTAAAGCTAGTAAAAGAGTACTTAAATAAATAAGTCAAATTACAAATTTTGGTAATTTCAGA
>RFKV01000080.1 GCA_003694175.1 Candidatus Dojkabacteria bacterium
ATGAATAATATTAAAAAATCAATTTTTTTCAGTCTTTCAGTTGAAAAGGCTTTGATACTAGAAAACATACAAATGTAATGTCGACATTGTAAAGTTAAAGTGCTAGAATTGCATCGGCTTTACGCAAATCTTGATCACATAATTTTGATTTTGAGCAAACTTGCGTTTTGTCAGATCACGAAATTATAAACTAGTAGCTAAGGAATATGTCCATTATGTCACAGGGCCAAAAAAAAGTTGAGAGAGTTCCAGTTATTGCAGTCATGGGACATGTTGATCACGGAAAAACATCTTTTATAGACTATATCAAGGGTACTAAGATAGTTGATAAAGAAGCGGGAGGTATAACGCAAAACACAAGAGCGCATGTCGTCTTCACGTCAACAGGTAGGAAGTTGACATTTATTGATACACCAGGCCATGAGGCTTTTTCAAAGATGAGAGAGAGGGGTGCGAGTATCACTGACTTTGTTCTTCTCATAGTCGCTGCAGATGACGGAGTTCAGCCTCAAACTGTGGAATCTATACAATTTGCAAAAAGGGACAATGTTCCCATTATAGTCGGCCTTAACAAAATAGACATACCTGGTGTACAGACTCAAAAAATCAAGGCTGAACTATCTTCTTACGGGGTGAGTATAGAAGAATACGGAGGAGATACTATGCTTTTTGAAATATCAGCCAAAACCGGACAAGGAGTAAATGAGCTACTTGATGGTATTGAGCTTCTCTCTGATTTAGTAGGTCTGAAGAGATATGAGCTTACTGATGACTCAAAGGCTGAGGCATTTGTATTAGAGTCTAGCTTTGACAGAAGGATTGGGTATATCGCCCTCTGTATACTAAAGTCTGGAGTATTGGAGGGGAAAGAATATGGAGTCACAAAAGAGGGGATATTTAAGGCAAGAAATTATTTAAATGATGAACAAAAGCCAGTTGGTGAAGTATTACCTGGAGAACCTTTCTGGGTAACAGGTTTAAAGTCTGTAATTACAGTTGGTGAGACAATTAAGTTTTTTAGAGAAGATGCAATAGCAAGAAAATATTTTGAAAGTTTGAGAAGTAAAGATTCAGATTTTGAGCAGAGAAATATAATAAGTAACGAAAGCATAGAGGATATATTTGCTCAGATGGTTATTAAAGCTGAAAAGGAGTCTAAGGGTCTAGGTCAAAAGGAGTTTAATGTGGTCTTAAAGACGTCAACACAAGGAGCTTTAGAAGTTATATCAAATCATCTCAGTTCGATGTCGGGCAAAGATTCTAAGGTAAACATCTTGATTAAGGGAACAGGAAAT
Source organism: Candidatus Dojkabacteria bacterium (assembly GCA_003694175.1). Taxonomy (GTDB): domain Bacteria; phylum Patescibacteriota; class Dojkabacteria; order J137; family J137; genus J137. Next base: position 1,296 of record RFKV01000080.1, read on the forward strand.
GTTACTGAGGATGACTTAGTTCGGGCAAAACTTGCTAAAGCGGTTATACTAACTTTTCAGCTACCTACACCCAATTCAATAATTGAGATTGCTAAAAAGGAGAAGGTATTAGTTAAAAATTATGATGTTATTTACGAAATGTTTGAAGAAGTTCAGGATGTACTTGACAATATCGGCACTCCCATAGAGGAAGAAATAGAAGTAGCAAAAGCCCAAATTAAAAAAATAATTGTATTGTCAAATGGGGCAGTTGTGGCGGGTTCAGAAGTTATCAAGGGAAGTATGCTAAAAGGATACAAAGTAAAAGTTATGAGAAACGGGGTTGAAATTGGAAGGGCAAAAATTTCACAGCTCAAAATTAAAAAGGAAGAAGTCAGAGAGGTTAAAAAAGGTCTGGAGTGTGGCATTTTGCTTGACCAGAAGATAGAGGGTATGAGGGAAGGGGATGAAATTTTGGCATATAAGGTGGAAAGAATAAACTAGCTGTGAATAAATTTTGTTTTTATCACCTAAAAGGTGTTGGCAACTTTGTAGAGTCCGAGTTGTTGGATAAGTTTGGTAGGTTAGTTAGTATTTTGAATAGGGATAACGATAAAAACACAATAGAAATTGCTTCGGAGATAGAGTACTTAGAGTGCTTTAGAGTTATTAAATCTGCAATAAGGGTCACCAAAGATAAAAGGTGCATAGCTTTGGACAAACCCCTATGGCGGAGATGCTTTTCCCCTGCAGGAATAAATCCTTCCCTTGCGTGGTGTATGTGTAAGTTTGCAGGTTTGGATTATAGCAGTGTAATAATTGATCCATTTTGTGGGAGTGGTACGATAGGAATAACAGCCGGATTTGAGTTTGGAGTCAAGAAGGTTTTTATGTCTGATATTTCTGAAAAATCAATAAACACAACAATTGAAAATCTACGTCAAGCCGGTAGGTTACTCAGGAGTAAACAATTGAAAAAAGTTAAAACAAGCTTTAAAGCTTTTGTTTCGGATATAAAAAACCTAAATTTTGGTCAAAATAAATTTACTCACATTATTACAAATCCTCCTTACGGCCTTAGGTCAGGTAAGCACTTGGATAACACAAAGATTTATAAAACCCTTGCATGCTTTGCGAGTAAGTACCTGGATGATTCAGGACTATGTATTTTAATTTCCCAAGAAAAAAGGTTAGTTCTGAAAGTGTTTAATGAATTTAATTTGGTTGATTCTTTCGATGTGAGTAGTGGTGGTTTGCATCTAAAAGTTTGGAAGTTTGCTAGATTTGATACGTTTAAGTAGTTTAACTACTACACTGAGTTTTTGGGTTTCTGTTCGAAAAGTCTCTGTTTTTATCTAAAAATCTCCAAAAGATATCAATAAACTCAGCTACCCAGCTACCTCTAGCTTTTCCCATCTTTAGTAAATAGTTTGACTTGATATTTGTGGTTTGTTAGCTATACTACCTCATATTACCTCCATCGTCAAATTGACTCATTGTATGTATATGTATGTCTCAAACCACCACCCAGTCATAAGCATTGATAAACATTTTCATAAACCACTTTCATGCCTCATTTGGATGGATATTGTTCAGTAGAATATAATTGCCAACTATTATTAGCTTTCTATGAGGTGTGCATAACAGTGTGTTGAAACCTTTGTAACTACTTTTGATATTAGTTCATTAGTCATACTAATGTTTTTCAATAGTTTTCTACTGTTGAGGAAATTTGAACTTCTCAACTTTGTGCCTTGATCTTAGTACACTAACCTCAATTCTCTCCAACCGGTTACCTATCTGATGAATCCTCGATTGATACAAGCACCGACAATTTGTCTGCTTTATTAATGCCGTTATATTTTCTTGTAAATTTGAGACTACTAACATGGAATTAAGTATTTCCGTGTTGATTAATGGTGAAAGTACCCAGTGAAAAATAAATTGATAATCATCTGAAAGTGCATCTTGGTATGGTCCAAAATTTGTAAGTCTTTTTTTTATAAAGTCTTTAAGAATAATTTCGATTAATGGAAACTAATAGGGTAAAACATATAATAAAACAGAATTTCGCTTTTGGATAATAATTATCGTCATCTAAAATCTCCAGTCTTTTCCTTTGGTGAATACAAAGATTTGTTTGAAAAAGTTTTTTTGTTTTTAGTTAATTCAAATATTAGCTATTTTCTTATGGGGAGTTTAAAACAATTTTTTATATAATGAACCTTATTTGTTGATTTACTTTTACTAGGCCACCTCAATTGAATTAAAATGAAATCAACTGGATCGTAGGTCAATCAACTTCGCGCACAGCTTTACGAGTGAGGTGATAACTTGTTGAAAGATGATTATTCCATTTAGACTACATTAAAGTTTAGAGTTTCTGACCACAAAGAACACAGGCTCTTATATTGGATAAATAAACTGAAACCCAATTAGTCCTGAAATATCTTCGAAGAGTTGGTTTGGAAAGATTAAAAAAACTGTACAATCCTTCCTTAAAACTCGCTTAAGTGCCAATAACCTGTTCTAAAACCTTGTTTACAATCTCTGTTTTCGCAGATTATTACATACTTACCTCCCATACTATCTATACCTTTATATAAGTAACCGTCATGAGCTGCATAAACGGCTGCGTTCAGTGGTAAAGCTTGTACATCTATTCCGTCATGGAAGTCACAGTAGTTTTGGTTTAAGTTAAATAACATGAAACATCTCGGGCCATATGCACTTGTGAAATAGTATTCACCTCTAAGAGGCGACTTTAGCTTATTTCCAGTACCACAACCCATCGCACCAGATTCCAGATGTGAGCACGGATTTACCATCGCATTGTTTAGTCTTACGGAAAAATGGAGATGTGGAGCTGTCGAAAATCCAGTGGATCCCTGTTTTCCTATAACTGTTCCTGCGAGGACGAATTCTCCATTCGGTATCGAGACGAATTGGTTCATTATCTGCTGTTGTATTTTCAAAACTTTTGCAGCATTTTCTTGCTCCTTCTGGGTAAAAACAGCTAGGGTGTTTTGTCTTGAGGCATTAGCCGAGTTTAGCTTTGCCACTTCAACATAGTAAAGCGTCTTTTTGGCTTCAATAGTTGCTTGTTTAGCTTTTAGTTCGGTTGCTTTAACATCAATTAGCGCTTTGTCTTTTTTTACTTTTATCAACTTGTTTTCTATTTCAGCTTTTTTTTCAGAGAGTTCTACTTTTTTTTGGATTAGATTATTTAAAACTAAGTTTGTGTCTGACTGTACTATGTCAGCATATTGGGACGTTTTAAAGAATGAGTTAATATTTTCTCTGAATATAACGTTTAAACCTTTTGTCTCATAACTAATGTTTATGCGAAAATTTTTGTAGTTTTTTTTCAATCTTTGATCCGTGTCGATCTCAAGTAGCTGAATTTCTTTTTCCTTATTTTGTATTTCCTCTTTCTTCAACTTAATTTCTTCATTAAGTGCTAGGACAGAGATTTCCAATTCTTGGATTTGAAGATTAAGCGCTTCTATTTCTTTATTGTATATTTCTATTTCTCCATGCATTCTTGAGATTTGGGAATTATAACCAGCAATTAAATAATTGTTAGCATCAATTTGCTTCTGAATTTTTTCCTTTTCCTTCCTTATTTCCGCAAGTTCTCTTTGAACTCTTTCTAATTGTTGTTGAAGAGTTTCTGCGTTCACCAAAAAGACAGCATTAATTGATAAGAGGAAGAAGAAAGAAATTGTATTGGAAAAAATTTTTAGTGCAAGTTTAACCATTTTGATTAACTGAGTTTAAACTGTTAAAATATTCAAAACATTTCAGTAAGCATTATAGGAAAAAATAAATGATTTTGTAAATCTGCTTAATTTACTTCTTTTAGATAAACAAGCAAGATTATCATAAATTTGAAAGTTATGAAAATAAAAAGTTATGAAAATAATTAGTTTAAATGAAAACTTTGAAGAGAGTTTGAAGTTGGCCATTGAAGTCCTAAATAAAGGAGGTTTGATAATTTATCCTACTGAAACTTGTTATGGTGCTGGGGTGGATGCAACAAATTCAGAGGCAGTAAGTGTATTGCTGGACTACAAGAACAGACCGGCGGGGAAGGCAATATCTGTGGCTGTATCAAGTAGAGAGAGGGCAGAAGATTTGATAGAAATTCCTAAAGAAAGTGAGTATATATTTGAAAAGTTTCTTCCTGGTCCTTTAACTGTTGTAGGTAAGTCAAAGTCAAAAGTTGATGAAAGACTTGAATCTGAAAAGAAAACCTTGGGAATAAGAATATCAAGCAATTTGTTCTTTTTAAAGTTATGCCAAGAGTATGGTAAACCAATCACTTCTACATCAGCAAACATTAGTGGGGAGAGAACTCCGTATAAGATTGATCATATACTCAACACATTGACTGACAAGAAAAAATCTCTGATTGATGTTATATTCGATTCGGGAGAACTTGCGAAAAATCCTCCTTCAACAGTCGTTGACATCTCAACTAGTGAACTTAAGGTTTATCGATCAGGGGGAATAAATCCAAAGTGGCATAGGATTTTATCAGTGATATCAAAATCTGTTGAAGACACAATTAAGTTTGGTGAAAGTTTTTTTCAACAAGTTGGAAAGTTTTCAGATGCAAAATTAATATTGTTAAGTGGGGATTTAGGTGCTGGAAAGACACATTTTGTAAAAGGTTTAGCTAAAGGATTGGGAATTGAGTGTACAATTAAATCACCAACTTATAACTACTACAACGAGTTTGACTTAGGAAATGGAGGTAAGTTTTATCATCTTGATGCTTGGAGAATTGAAAGCACTAAGGAAATTGAATTACTCGGTATACGAGATTGGTTTGTTAATAAAGAAAACGTTATAGCCATAGAATGGCCCTCTGTAATTTCGACCCTTGACAGTACCTTTTTTGATTCCACTCCATATTTTTTCATTATGATAACAAACTTAGGTCCAAGTGCTAGAGAAATAAGAGTATATTTATCAAATTAAGTTTAAATTGTTCAAATTAATATAAATTGTTTAGCTAGATGAAGTTATGGGTAGAACACTGAGTAAGAACAAAGAGTTGGTACGAATCGTTCCTTTAGGGGGTGTGGAGGAAATTGGAATAAACTGTACGGTTTATGAGACAAAAGATGACTTGATTTTGGTCGATTTGGGTCTTGGTTTCTCAGAGTTTGATTACTACGGTATTGATTATGTTGTTCCTGACTTGTCATATGTAATTAGAAAAGTAGATAAGTTGAGAGGTATTATTTTTACTCATGGTCATCTTGATCACATAGGTGGACTTCAGTACTTTCTTGAGAAATTGAATTTTCCAAAAGTTTATGGTTCAGAGTTTACTTTGGAACTGATTAAGGTGAAGTTGGAGGATGAGCACTTGCTGGGACCAATGTTAGAAAAGTTTACTGTTGTAGATGAGAATTCTTCCTTGGTTTTAGGGGATTTCAAAGTTGAATTTTTTAGAGTAAATCATAGTATTCCTCAATCTCTAGGTTTGTATATAAGGACAGATTCTACTTCTATTGTACACACAGGGGATTTTAAGTTTGATAACTCGCCAGTTAATGAGCCAGTTGGAGATTATGCTAAGTTAGCAAAAATTGGAGAAGAGGGCGTTGACATTCTCTTATCTGATTCAACAAATAGCTTAAAGAAAGGACACCCTATCTCAGAATCTGATGTAGCCAGGGGTATTGAAGATGTGGTGGAAAGGGCTAGAGGTAGAGTAATAATTGCTACTTTTGCTGGTTTAGTGGGAAGGCTTTATCAGATATTTGAAACCGCAAGGAAATATCATCGTAAGGTAGCAGTCGCAGGTTACTCAATGTACCAAACTTTAGGAATTGCTCAGAAAATTGGGTACATAAAAATTCAAAGTGACATGATAATTTCTATTCAAGATGTGAAAAAATATTCACCTTCTAAGATTCTTGTATTGACTACAGGGGCACAAGGTGAACCTGAGGCAGGACTTTCAAAAATGGCATTTAGTGACTATAAAGGGTTTTCTATTAGTAAAAATGACACTGTAATAATTTCCGCCAAAACCATCGCAGGAAACGATAGAAGCGTACAATTGATGATAGACAAACTAATGTCACTAGGAGCAATAGTTAAACAGTCTGAGGATCTAGATTTATATACCTCAGGGCATGGATATCAAGAAGACCAAAAAATAATGATTAACCTGGTAAAGCCTAAATACTTTATGCCTATTCATGGGTATCAGTATTTCTTGAGAGCTCACGGCGAAACTGCCAAGAGTGTAGGTATTCCAGAAGGAAAGATAATAATCGCAAAAAAAGGTAGTGTTGTTGAAGGAAACAGATATAAAGGTTTTAGAATATCTAAGGTATTTAATTGTGAACCATTAATGGTATCAGGATCTGGTGTAGGTGATGTGTTAGCCCCGGTGTTGAAGGAAAGAGAACAACTAGCAAGTTATGGCGTGGTGGTTGTAGATTTGGTAATAAACAAGGAAAGAGAACTTCTTAAGGATCCATTCGTATTTAGTAAAGGCTTTGTCTTTGTAAAGAATAATACGAGTATAATAGATACAGCCCAACAAATTGTTCAAAAGACATTTATCGAAAAGGCTAAAACAATAAAGGATATTAATGAACTGAGAGAGGTAATATCTCAAGAGCTTGCAAAATATCTTTATCAAGAAACAGAAAGAGAACCAGTAATAATTACAATAATAAATTTCATCTAATTAACTCATTCACTTTCTAAGAAAATGCCAACTTAATGTTGTCGATTAATTTCATTAATTTCGCTATGTAAACCATCTGTGTTAAATATTGGTTTTTTAAGTATAATTTTAGGACTGAGTTATATAAACTAGTTGGTTGGCTAATTGACCTACCTTTCAGTAATTTTAATTTGTATTTTGCGTTGTCTATATGAAAAGTATCGAAGGGGTGCTTAAATTTTTGGCTGAGATAGGTCTAGATTTTTATGAGTCAAAGGTATATCTTTCCCTAATTGAATACGGCAAACAGACGGTCTACGAACTTTCCAAAAGTACAAAAATTAGCAGGACTAATGTATATAGAATTGTGGAGAGGCTTAAGTCACTAGGTCTGATTGAAGAAAAATTAGTGTTTGGTCGAAAGTATTTAGTAAGTGCGGGTGATGAAAAGCTGGAGTTGTTGGTTAGAGAGCAGGAAGCAAAATCCAATCTACTCAAAACGATACTACCAGAAATAAAGGCTCTGTTTAGAACAAATTCAAACTTACGCAATCCTGACTACGAAATCATAAACTACAAGGGGTATGAAGGTGTGAGGGAAGTAATTTTTAATTTGCTTAGTACCAAAGATGAATTAAGATGTTACGTGTCAAGGGATATTTTAGAAGTACTGGATGAGGATGATAGTAAGCTTTGGCTTGATGAATTTAAAAAAAGAACTTTTTTGATAAAAGAGATCGTAACAGAAAATTATCTGTTGGGTATCAAAGCAAGTAGAACAAACAGAAACAACAATGATGGTAGTAGAATTGAAACAAGGAGTCTACCAAGATCTGACCTTGAGATTCATTTTTTAACATACATCTTCAATAACCAAATTGCGTATGTATCATGGAAATCGGAGATTATGTTTGCGACTGAGGTATTTACAGAAAGGTTTTCAAGTTTAGAAAAGCAAAAGTTTGATCTTATATGGAAAAATTGTGGATTGGTTTAGTAGTGAGGTTTTAATTTCTAGTCCAGGGTTTTGTTTAGATAATTTTTGGCTTTACTTATTGTGTCTTGTCTTGTAAAGTACCTAGTTGACATTTTCGGGAGTCTGATTTTAAAATGAAAGCTTAAATTAACTTACGGCATCACACGCGCGACGAGATTCGAAATTCTAGATTTGGTTTTGTTTAGGTGTTAAAAATTAAAAAGTTACTTTTTATTTTTATAAAGTAAGATAAGTCTGTTATTTTGCTTATACAGACATGTTTGGTGTTATGTACAAAACTTTTAAACTGTTGCTTAAATACCTAATTGTTTTTTTAGGTTTTCTATTAAGATCCTTGGTTTCACTGCTGGAAATTGTGTTTCGTAGTCTGTTTGCTTTGTTTGGTGTTATTTTATCGATTTTGGGTGAGATTTTATTAGACATAGTAGATGTAGCCAGAGAATTTGATAAATTTGGGATTATAAAATTACTATTCGGAGAAAGACGTGAAAAAAAAGATAAACAGAATAGCTATGAATAAAGTTTTCATTGCATCTGATCATGGCGGTTATAATCTAAAACAATTGATCATCTCAAAGATGTCCTCTAATCAAGACTTTGAACTTATTGATCTAGGGCCATACGTATTTGATCCCACGGATGATTATCCAGATTATGCCTTTATGTTGGCACGAAAAGTTGCTTGTACCAATGGTTCTCTAGGTATACTTGTTTGCAGATCTGGAAATGGAATGTCTATTGCCGCAAATAAGGTAAAGGGTGTTTATGCATCGCTTTGTTGTTATAAAGATCAGGCAGTCAAAGCCAGACAACATAATAATTCAAATGTTCTTTGTTTAGATGCTGACTATGGTGGAGACGATCCATTAGAGATTGTAAAGTTATTTATAGAATCTAAGTTTGAAGAAAACGAGGTGAGACACGTTAGGAGATTCAGAAAAATTCAAAACTTTGAATCACAAGCTGGAAACAATGATTAATAATGATTTTAGTCAACCACTTGCCATTTTTATTGAGGCCTTGATTTATATCAATGGGAAAGTACTTCTAAAGAAAGACAATTCTCCACATGTCCTTGAAGAAAACATGAAATTTTGCAATTCCATGGATGATTTAGTATAAAACATGTAGTCTTTTGCAAGAGACGTACTTCTTAGAAAAGAGTTAAATATCAATTAGGTATGATATCATTCCTAAACAGCACGTTCGTAAGGTAAGTGTTTCCTATTTTTAGAAGTGTAGGAATCGCAATACTCGCAGTTAACGGTGTCAATCGATTAGATCGGCTTAAAAATGGTCAATATGTATGAATTGATATATACTCAATTTCGGGTCATGACAATCAAAACCTGGAAGATGTTAGAGGTTTAGTTCCGCTGGCAAAGTCTAAAAATTTAATCTAATCTCACAGTTTATAGATTTTAGAAATAAAGTAATTGATGATCGAATTAACCAAAATTGTCTTAGAAAAGGTTGGTGGATTCTTTAACCGCACTTTGTTTTATTCCTTAGCGTTTGTCTTTTTTTTAACTTTTGGTTTACATCTGATACATGTTCAGGCACAAGAATCGTCGATTGGTGTAATGAGTAGTGTTCAACCTTGTGTACTCGAAATTTATCTTGAACCTGGCGATAGAGACAACAATGATTTTTCAAATCAATACCTTATAGATGTTCGGTTTTTGAGTGGAGTATTGTTTCATTCATTCAGCCTTTCTACCGATACTTCAGGTAAGGGTGTTTATAATTTTTGTTCAAACTCGGCAATACCAATCCCAAGCAGTTATAACTTTTACATTAAAGGTGCTTCGCATCTTCGCAAAGCGATATTAAACGTAAGTACTTTTAATAGTTCTAAGACCATACTAGATTTTCGTACACCAGATAAAGTTTTTATCGCAGGTGAAATAGGCGATATTGTTGACAATAAGATAAACTCCTTAGATATATCTAGTCAAATAAAGAAACTAAACACTGCAGATTTACTGTATGATCTAAACAGAGATGGAGTAGTAAATTTAAAAGATCTTCAGATAACGAGAAAAAACTTTTTTAAGATTGGTGATTAATGAAAAAACTTTTTTTGTTCGTGTTCTCCTTTTTTATGTCTTGCATGTTTATTTTCGCAGACCCGAAAGCTGCTTCTTTTGAATTTCAATCAACAGAGGTTTGGTTTAAATCTAATTGTGTTGAGACGTTACATCTCTACATTGATCCTATGGGTAAACTTGTAGATGCTGCTGATGTTAAGATTGTTTATAACCCAGCCCATTTAGAGCTTATTGATGCGAATTTAGTCACTCCTAATTTTGACATTGTAAATGGTAATGCGTTTAAAAATTTGTATGCAGTTAAACATGATAGTATTTTAGGAAGTCTTGAATTTGGTGGTGATAGCGACGGCTTAAACATATCTTCTAAATCAATCTTTGCTAGTGTTAAACTGAAGAATTTAAACAATGTTAAATCCACTAATGTTAGTATTTACTTTACATCAAATGGAGATACGCTAGACAGTAACATAGCATCTGCGATTGATTCTACAGATTTATTGAGTTCGGTCAAGGATGTCAAAATAAATTTTTCAGATGGTCAGTGTGATTTCACTGATGTTACTCCTCCATCAATATTTTTGTTAACACCTCAAAAAGAACAATCTTCTTTAAAAGAAAGTAAAGAGATAGTGCTAAGTTTAGTTGATGACTTTTCGGGAATAGACTTAAGTACTCTATCTATTTATGTTAACGGTAAGCTTTTTAAATCAGACTCCCCTGAAGTTGAAATATCTGGAACTCCCAGTAATTACTCAATAAAGTTATACAGCTTACAAATTCTAGAAGACACTTATGGACCAAATGTTAAGGTGGAAGTTTTCGTCAAAGATTTTGCGGGTAACCAAGGTCAGAAGGTATTTAATTTTAGCGGTCAAAATGATTCAACATCAATCTTAAGCATTTTTGCAGGGCTAGATTTAAGTAAACTTAAGCCAATTTTAGGTTTTATCGGTGCCACTTTAGGTATAGCGTCATCTGTGCTATCAATAATTACTGGTTTTAATTTTGGGTGGTTAACAACTAATTTGATAGGTTTATTTCTTACAAAAAATCGTAGACCTTGGGGGGTAGTTTTAGATATGGATTCTAATAAACCAATCCCTTTAGCAACATGCAGGTTATTTATCCAAAACTCTTTAGAGCTAATATCGACAACATTAACCAACCTAGATGGTACGTATGGATTTGTTTTAAAATCCGGAGGCAAGTATAGGCTTGAGGTAAGTAAAGAAAGTTACAACACTTTTTCAGTTAATATAGATACTCCCGAGGATAGTTCAGGCTTTGTTTACGACGTCTATTTATCAAAAAATGACAGTAAGTATTCGGGTTTTGTTTCGAGTGGTGACAAAAAATTTTGCTATCTTAGAAGTCTTGTTCAATTCATCAGAAACGTATTATTCTTTTTAGGCTTCTTCCTTTCACTATTTGCATTATCTGTTTACCCAGTTTTTTTTAATTACTTGGTGGTTTTTCTGTACCTCTTAATTTTTATTGTGATTTTTGTTTATAAGTTGAGTAGTAAAAATAAGTTTTCGGTTGTTGTAGATTCTGTTACAGGAGATCCGGTGCCTTATTCAGTCATCAAAGTTTATGATTTAAAACAAAGAAAATATATTGATACCATTGTTGCCGGCTCTGACGGAACTTTTGATTACTTTGGTAAACCTGGAAGATATGGTATTTTGGTTATGCACAGAGGTTATAAATTCCCCTCATCTAAACAGTTAAATGACTTTGAGCTTGTAGAGGGAATATACTCATCTATGTTTGTTTTAGATCTTAAAAGGGGTCGAAACAAATACAAAATTCTACTTGACCCTGTACTTAAATCTTTTGACAACACTAGCTCATAAAAAGCATTAAATTATCAAACTCTTTTTGACTAATAAAAAACAGCTGTAAAGCTTATGTATTTCTAGGATTAAATCTTCAAATGTTAATAAAGAAAAGTAGCGTGTTTAGCGATAGTATTAAAGTGAAAAAAGACAAAATTTTTAAAGGTTTCAGCCAGTTATATTGACGAGGTATGAATGAACAAATCTTATACTCTACTAGTTTTATGTTTGGTATTAAACTGAAAAGCTATAAGTATGCCATAAACTACACTGAATAATTTGCAAGGAATGATGGAAGTGTCAAGTTGAAAGCTTTACTAATTCAGATTATCTCTCTTTTACTTTTACCGTCTGGTAAATTAGAAGAAATGATTTTATTTATCAGAATTGAGAAGTAATTGACTAAATTAATTTAGAAATCACAAAAAGTAGAACTTAGAAGAAAAAAGTGAATAAAAACAGTATGCCGCAATAATCGCTCTCAAAGTATACCTTGCATACCCATTTTCTCCCAATGTTCTTAATTGTCTTCTTTGTCTTTAACAAGCTTTTTACATTGCTAAGCATACTTA
>RFKV01000081.1 GCA_003694175.1 Candidatus Dojkabacteria bacterium
AAACTAGGTTAATTTCGAGAGGTTTTTCTTTTGTTATATCTCTGAGAATTTCTATATCAATTGTAATTAGACCTTCTTTGCTGTGACTTATTTTCGATATTCTTGCGTCTTGGGAATAAAGCATTATTGACTCTAAAAGTTTTTGGATATTTTCTTTATTTGCCCCATTATCAAAGTTGACTATAACGAAAGAATCTGTCGAACCATTACTAACTTTCCAATCTGCGTTTTTAACTTCTATAAATCTTTTTTCCTCTACATACAAAGCTTCGTCTTCGAGTAGGTAAGTTCTTATTGTCTGTTTTTCGAAAATAGGACTGGCAAAAACCTTTCCACTAAAAAACAGGTGTAAAACAAAAAAAGCGCATATGCAAGCTATAGTATTTAAAAATTTTCTATACATCGTTGATTCATTAAATAGCTAAGGCAATTTAAGTATTTTAAACCTTTTGGCGATTCAATAACACTTAGTCAGCGGTGATAAAGTTTAATATAATACAAAATCAAGGTGTGTAGTTATTTACAAAATCAAGGTGTGTAGTTATTTATGATAGATCTTACAGGATTAAATGATCAGCAAAAAGAAGCTGTTTTAACTACAGATGGACCTCTACTTATTTTAGCAGGTGCAGGTTCTGGAAAAACTAGAGTATTAACTTATAGGATTGGATATCTTTTAGATTCCGGCTTATCTAAGCCATCTTCCATACTTGCAGTCACTTTTACAAACAAGGCGGCAGAAGAGATGAAGAGCAGAGTAAGGGAACTTTTGATGTCAAGTGACCTTTCCAGTTTAGTAGACGAAGTTAGATGGGTAGGAACTTTTCATTCAATTTGTGTGAAAATACTGAAACAATACGGTGGAGCTATTGGCATTGATTCAAATTTTACGATTGTAGACACTCAGGATCAGCAGTCGTTTATAAAAATTGCCTTAGACAATTGTGGGTTGTCATCTAAAGAGTTCAATCCTAAGTCGATTCTGGCTCACATCTCTTCTGCTAAGTCAAACTTAATAGATCCTGGAGAGTATCAAAAAAACGCTGTTGAATATTTTCATTCTGTAGTAGCTAAAATTTACTCTGAGTACCAAGGTTTGTTGAAAAAAAATAATTCTCTTGACTTTGATGATCTAATATTCACGACTGTTAAACTTTTGAAAGAACACCATAAGGTCTTAGAAAACTTACAAAACAACTTCAAGTATATAATGGTTGACGAATATCAGGATACTAATCATTCTCAGTATGTATTGATATCGCTTCTTGCGAATAAGTACAGAAATATATGCTGTGTAGGTGATGATGATCAGAGTATATATGCGTTTCGAGGGGCAAATATAAGCAACATATTAAATTTTGAGAAAGACTATCCGGACTCAAAGGTAATCAAATTAGAACAAAATTATCGTTCTACTAAAAAAATATTGCAGGCATCCTATTCAGTGATTTCAAAAAACGTTAAAAGAAAAGATAAAAAACTTTGGACACAAAACGAGGAGGGAGATGATGTAGTCATTTATAAGTCGTATGATGAGGTTGATGAGGCAAATTGGGTAGTATCTAAAATTAAAGAAATGAGAGATAGATCAGTTAAACTTTCTTCAATTGCAGTTTTATACAGAACAAACTCTCAATCTCGTTCAATTGAGGAGTCTTTTTTAAAATCAGCTATACCGTACAGAATAGTGGGTGGTTTAAGATTTTATGAAAGAAAGGAAATCAAGGATATAATTGCTTATTTACGTTTTGTATATAACCCTAACGACGTAACCTCAATGATAAGAGTAGTAAATGTTCCACGCAGAGGTATAGGCGACAAGTCATTAGAAAAAGCATTAGCATTGTCTAATTCTTTAGGTGTTTCTTTTGGTGAAATGTTGTTAAGTCAGGAAAGTTTTGTAGGTATTCCTGATAAAGTCCTCGAATTCGGATTACTTTATAAAGATTTAGTTGTAAACTTGTCAAAGATGTGCTTGAAAGATTATATAGAATTTGTAATAGAGAGAACTGGATACTTAAAAATGTTAGATGACGGAAGCTTGGAAAGTCCGATGAGAATTGAAAATCTTAAGGAACTTATAACTGTAGGTTCAAAGTACTCAACAGGTACCGCTAAACAAAATTTAGGTGATTTTTTAGAAGAGGTAAGTCTTCTGGAAGGTGTTGGAGAGCAAAGATCTGATAGACAGAATGAAGATTGTGTCACTTTGATGACAATACACTCTTCGAAGGGATTAGAGTTTGATATTGTGTTTTTAGTTGGAATGGAAGAAAATCTTTTTCCACACTCTAACGCAATTATTTCAGAATCAGAAATGGAGGAGGAGAGGAGACTAGCTTATGTAGCTATAACCAGGGCTAAGAAAAAATTATTTATGACTTGTGTACATCAGAGGAGATACTTTGGTAAGATTCAGAGGAATAGTGTTTCACGGTTTATAACAGACATTAACCCATCAATTGTTAAGATCATTGACTTTTATGATTCGGATATTGAAAATGAAGAAGTAAGTGTAATCTCTGATAAAGAAGAAAGCCAATTTAGTAAAAAGTTTATTTTGAAACCAGGGCAGAAGGTAAGACATAGTTATTTTGGCGTTGGTGTGGTCATAAAATCAGATTTTGAGTCAGTGACAATAGATTTTGGTGGAGATATAGGAAACAAAGATTTGATTTTAGAATATGCTAAATTAGAGTTGTTAGACTAATATATTTGATGAGATTTGACATACTTACAATTTTCCCAACGGCCTTTAGTTATTTAAACAAAGGTATTATTGATAAAGCCCAAAAAAAAGGAAAATTGGACATCAACATATGGGACATAAGGGAGTTTAGTAAAGATAAACATAAAAAAGTAGATGATAAACCGTATGGAGGTGGGGTAGGTATGATTCTTAAAGTGCAACCTATTCATGATTGTTTAGTTAGTATAGGGGTTTTTCCGAAAAGGGATGAAAAAACAGCAATAGTACTTATGCAACCAGGCGGAGAAATATGGACTCAGCAAAAAGCAACAGAATTTAGAAATAAGTTTAATAGAATAGTGATTATATGTGGTCATTACCAAGGTGTAGATGGAAGAGTTTCTGAGTATCTAGTTGATTATGAAATTAGTATTGGAGAGTATGTCCTTTCTGGAGGAGAGTTACCAGCTATGGTTTTAGTAGATAGTATTTCTAGATTAGTGGATGGCGTGTTAGGTAATAAGTTATCTATTTCGGGAGAACCTTATCTAAACAACATTGTTAAATCGGCCCCAATTTACACGACTCCAAGGAATTTTTTGTTAGCAAACGGTTTAGTTTGTAGCGTTCCTGAGGTTTTACTTTCCGGGCACCACAAAAATATTGAAAATTGGAAAAGAAGTAATACGCAAAACTCAAACAACACCAGTGTCCAAAATTTGGACAAAACCGATTGATCAGTTTTTAATGTCAAAACTAAAGTAATCATCTCCAAATTTTACTATTCCTGTTCTAAGACTTTCAATGTTAATTGAACAATCAATCAGATTATTTTTGAATTTATCCATAAAAAGCGTATTTTGTTACGAATATTACATTTATAAAGTTTCACGTATATGTATAAGCTATTTTGTGGATAAATAAAAGATAAATGCTTTTATTTTTGAAAAGTCTTTAAGTGACAATGTCTCACAATGATTAAACTAAGTGCATGCATTAGAAGTCGAGCAGAATTCAGCCATTATCAGGTATCAAGGAATTTAACGGAGACTGATTTGCTTATTTAGCTTAAGTCCTTGAACTTGCTTTTATACGGATGTTGTGTTGAGCTTGAAGTAGTTATAGGTTTTCGAAAAATTTTCGGAGAGACAGGACTCGAACCTGCAACCCCGCGGTCCCAAACCGCGTATTCTAGCCAATTGAACTACCCTCCGAGAATGTGATTAATCGTCCCGTATTATAAAATACTTCAATCCAAATATCAAAAGGTAGATTTTGTTGGATTTAAGTTTTTCTCATGTTTATCAGTTGATCTTTTTCTTTTATAACCTGCAGTCTGTTTGACTTATAAGCCTGTTTGAAGTAATCTGATCGCTTTTACACCAGCTTCTTTCGCTTTAATTTCGTCCTCTAAAGTATCAACTAATAACTCAATATCTTCTGTTATTGCGGAAGCCCACAGACACGCTTTTGAGAATGTAACTTTGAAATCTCTAACTATTTTTGACGCTACTAGAGACTTTTCTCTATCAACGTCTGTTACAGAAAAGTACTTTTTAAAGAACTGGATAACATCTTTTTCAAGCTTTTCATCTTTAAATGTCTTACTTGCAAAAATATCAATTAAACTAGTTGCTGGTATCCACATTTGATATCTTTCATACGCTATTGGTAATAAACCCTCTCCAGTATTTAAAAATTCAATGATTATACTAGTATCAACATAAACTACATCTTTCATACTTTGTACATATTAACTAATCTAAATTGTTATCGTTGAGTGGTCCCGTTGATTTGATTACATAGTCTAATTCTAATTCATAGTCTGTGTCCACCAGGGGTTTTATACCTTCACCAAGTTTTCCTAGTTTTATAGAAGTGGTTAAAGTTTTTTTTGAAGAAGTTTGATAATTGTATTGTTTGGCATTGTTTACTGTTTCTGGTTTGATATCATCAAATTCAAAATTTACTTTTTCTATCTTATATCTTATTTTTTTATATGATGTGAGAAAAACAGTACCGAACTGATCAACTAAAGCAAAAACATCACCCGTTCTGTTTTTAACCTCTGTCAGTGATGCTATTATCCTACCTGATTTATCCTTTTTCATTCTAATTAAATAAAAATAAACTTGTTTGATGCTAAGTAATTATTATTTATATTACCCATATA
>RFKV01000082.1 GCA_003694175.1 Candidatus Dojkabacteria bacterium
CCGGTAAAGAACACAAGGTTTGCATGCACCCAATGAAGATCGATTATGGCATCAATTAATTTATTTAAATCTTTTTTTTCAAAAGCAGTTCTCGCCTCATTCAGTTCCTCGATCATAAAGTTATACCAGAACTCAAACTCAGATTCACTTGGCAAAGTGGGGCTGGTTCTTGGCTTTTTACCTGCTAATTTTAACCATTTGAATATTTTTCTAAAATAATTCATCTAGAGTTAGTTTTACCAGATTTTGTGACTCTTACTCTGCTCTATTTCTTTTACTTTTTGTATAAATTGTGATATGGACAGTCCAGCTATTTGCTCACCTGTTCTGAGTCTTAAAGAAATTGTGCCAGATTCTTTTTCTTTATCACCAAGAACAATCATATATGGATATTTTTCTGTTTGAGCTTTTCTGATTTTATTACTTACAGTCTCAGCTTGATCAAATAACACAGTTCTAATGCCGTTCTCTTTCAGTTTCACGTTTACCTCATTAGCATACTCAATATGCTTTTCTTCTGAGATAGGAATGACTGCGACCTGATGATAGCAAAGCCAACTTGGTAAAACCCCAGCGGTATGCTCTATATACACTGATAAAAATCTCTCTATCGAACCAAGTAGTGCCTTGTGTATCATTACAGGAGTCTTTTCAGTTCCATCTGAGTCAATATATTTAAGGCCAAATCTTTTAGGTTGAACAAAGTCAAGCTGTTGAGTAGCACACTGCCACTTTCTGCCAAGTGAGTCAGTTATCATGATATCTATTTTTGGCCCGTAGAATGCTGCTTCCCCTTCAGATATAAAATAATCAAGCCCAAGAGATTGCGCTACCCTCTCAATTATCCCTTGAGCATTACACCAAATCTCATCATCCCCGTGATACTTTTCTGGACGTTTTTGATCGCGAAAAGACAACCTAGCACTAAAGCTCAGACCAAGGCAGTTATATAGAGTCTTAATCATTGTCATGATGTTTCTAAACTCGCTTTCAATCTGATCCATTCTACAAAATATGTGAGCATCATCTTGGGTGATCGAACGCACTCTTGAAAGTCCCGATAGTTCACCGGCTTTCTCGTCTCTATAAACCGTCGTTGTCTCGTAATATCTAATTGGTAGGTCTTTATAACTTCTAATCTGGGACGCATAAATCTGAGCATGATGAGGACAATTCATAGGCTTTAAGACTAGTTGATCAGAGGTTTCTTGTGAACTAACAAGAAATAGTTCAGAACCAAACTTGTCCCAATGCCCAGAAACTTTATACAGGTCCACCTTAGTTAGATGCGGTATCCAGACCTGCTCAAAACCTGCCTTTCGTTGAAGTTCCTCTGAAAACTCGGAAAGTCTTGATCTCAAAAAAGCTCCTTTTGGGGTAAACAGTGGTAGACCAGAGCCAACCAACTCAGAAAAAACAAACAGATTTAGCTCTTTACCCAGTTTTCTGTGGTCTCTTCTTTTTGACTCCTCGAGCAATTGTAGATATTTGTCTAATTCGCTCTGAGATGAAAATGCTACCCCATAAACTCGGGTGAGCTGTTCATTCGATGAATCACCCCGCCAGTAAACACCAGACAAACTCAAAAGCTTAAAAGCTTTTATTTCCGATGTATTTGACACATGCGGGCCTTTGCAAAGGTCGACATACTGATCACCGGTCCAATACACAGTTAGTGTTTTCTGCTGTTCATTAAATTGTTTGATCCACTCAAGCTTATATGGATTATCCTTAAATAGTTTCTCGGCATCTTCACAAGATATCTCTTTTTTCACGATGGGGAGAGCTTTTGATACAATCTCAGCCATCTTTGCTTCTATTTCCGGAAGTTTTTCTTCACTTAAATTAAAACTCCATTTGGCATCACTTGCGAAGCCTGTCTCTGTAATATGTGCAACCGCGGGCTTAACTAAATCACCGTACAACTCTTTAACAGCCTGAGAAAATACGTGCTCCGCGGAGTGATTAAGAGTATAACTATAGGCTTGCATGGCTTAACTTTATATACTATCCCTTACTCATTGTTATTTTATCAAAAATATTTTTTGGTGTTAGTGGAAAAAGAGAATCTTTAGATCATAATATTAGATGCTCAAATTGGAATTTCCGAACACATACATCATACCGCAAGACAAGCTACTGTTCAGTTCTCAGTTCAATGATTTTATAGCACGAAAGTAAAAATTGCTATATATTGATTGATCGTCATGTAGTGTATCGATAAACAGGCGTTGATATGAATGAACAAAAATAACTGAGAAAAATTTGGAAAACACTTCTAATCTTAACTAACAAAACTGGCTTTTTAAGACAAACAAATCGTAAAATTTCTCTAAGTTATACAATACAAATCTATATCAAACCCGCTTCGTCAACGAAAAATTCAACCATGTTTTTTCACATGAGTGAGTTTTCATATTTATAAAGTTAATGTAGATTTGTTTACTGATGCGCCCTAATACCAACAATTGTTGCTAAATACTGATACAGCACTTCATAAGATGTATTTCTGTTGGTGAATTGAAATACAGTCAAATATATCGATGGAAAGCATCGTTGCAGTTTATAACCAAAATCGGTAAAACATATGATAGTCTCTAATTCATTCGAGTTTTGACAAATATTTCAGGTTTTTGTTTTTCGTCATAAACACAGGATAATTATAGAATTTAAACTAAAGCTAATGATAGTATTAACCTATATCACATGCAAAAAGAAAGTCACAATAATCTCCAATTTAGTAAAATTAGATTATTTGATTTTAAGAAATAAGTAGTGTAAAACAACCTTGGGATGTATAAAGCTAGTATTAGAATTAGAAGAGAAAAATGAAACGTAATGATGAATCCTAAAATTGTGTGTTTGTGTGCCATTTTTTCGTTAAGAATAGCGGAGTGTTTGAATTCCAACTTGTTCTCTTTAGATTAAGTGCAAGTAAGAGAGAAAGAGTATATGATATGTACCGCACAGTGTAGGCATAGACTGGCGCTTGCTCAGTTTTAAAAGCTAATGAAGTTTTTAAGTAATTGAATTCAAAACAGTTGACTTAATTGTAAACTATCGTAAATTCAAGTAAGGAGTTTTATTTGATATATCACTTGCTAACTTACTAATTTGGGGCTTATATGTATCCTTTAGCAGAACGAAATGAACCTACTAGACAAAACTTACACCTAGATCGCATTTTATATGTTCTTACTCAACAGTTTTGCAATTCAGTTAGATGCTGTGTACTGCTTTTTCATGTATCTTGCAAAACTCTTAAACTACTGGATGATAGAATGTGCTTTTGTATTATTTACTCATAAAGAATACAAATTGATGTTGTGACTGTTATCTAAAACGCTTGATTTTGAATTTTTCAGAACTTATTTATTTGCCTTTTACATGAACAATACTGAATTTTTCGTTTTCTTGTTGTTTGTCTTGACAAATAGAACAATATAACCTGATTTAGAACTGGTTAGATTAGATAAAAATTTGGAGTATTAGTTTGGATTTGGGATTGATCTTTCCATAAGCATTTAACATTTTCTATCATTTGCTTGTGAAGCTATGAACAAAACTCATCTTTTGGGGCCTTTATGAGTACACAATTTAAATAACTTAAGTGGTAAAATGAAAATAAGTAATAGGAATAAATATGACAGAAAAAATGCCAGATTCCAATACTTCTCCGGTTGAGGCTAACTTGAGTACAATACCTGCGACACTTAAAAGACTAAGACGGCTAGGACCTAATGAGCTACTCAAACAAACCGAAGAGTTTATTCAAAAAAAAGTTGAACGAAGTGGAGAGGGTGAAACTGCTGAAATGTGTATATTATTTTTTACAGGCATCTTACCAATTCTTAAAGCAAAAAACTGTGATTTTCCCTCAGCTTACTCATTTGTTTTTAGGGTTGTAAAAGTTGTGAGTTTTTATATTCACTAAATCAATAGTTTTCAGG
>RFKV01000083.1 GCA_003694175.1 Candidatus Dojkabacteria bacterium
GAAGTATTATGACTCAATGATGTATCTCACGCAATCAGGGCAACTATACTTAGAGGCTGGTATTATGAGTTTTGGAAAAGCCTATGACTTTGGTCCAGTTTTTAGAGCGGAAAAATCAAAAACACGAAATCATCTTTCTGAGTTTTGGATGATGGATGCCGAAATGGCTTTTTTTGATCAGCAAATGAATGAGGATTTACAAGAGAGACTAGTAAAGCGAATAATTTCTGATGTTTTAGAAAACTGTCAATTAGAGCTTGAAATGTTACAAAGAGATACGCAAATTTTACGAAAATGCGTGGATGAGAGGTTTGTTAGAATGAAGCATTTTGAGATTAAAACATTATGTCGAGACGTTCTAAAACTTGAAAACGTGAACTTTGAGGATGATCTAACAACAGAAGAGGAGATTGCGATAGGCAATTATTTTGGCATTCCAGTTTTTGTTGAGGATTACCCAATGGCGGTAAAAAGTTTTTATATGAAAAGATATACCGATTACAATGGGGTAGTAAGAGCTATTAATGCTGATTTGATAGCGCCTGAGGAAGCTAGGGAGATTATAGGTGGAAGTCAGAGAGAAGATGATTACCAGGTTTTATATAACGAAATTGTTAAAAGAAATTACAATCTTAAGGATTATGAATGGTACCTAAACATAAGAAAGTACGGATCTGTTCCTCATTCAGGATTTGGTTTGGGTCTTGAAAGGGTTGTGAGATGGATTTCCGGCGTACACCATATCAGAGAAACAATTCCATTTCCAAGAACAACTGTTTTAAGTAGGCCATAGCCCTAAAAGTACGCTCGTTGACATAAGTTAAGATTTTATGTTTTAGGAAAATATTTTCAGAAAGTTATTGTTGACTTGAAAGTATTAGTTTTTGAGTTTACAAATCCTATTAAATAGAAGTTAAATCTAGTTCGGCATCATTTACTGGGTCATTAGGTTTTGTTTTTTCATTTCTAAGTTTTTTAGTATCAGTTGGTATTTTAGTCAGGAGTTGAGTTCATTTAAAACTACCACCATATTTCTTCAACATCGTTCAAAGTGTGTAATTTTGATATGAAATTGTGAATTTCTTCTAATTGGGAATTACTAAATACTTGTTTCTCTCTACTTTTCCAGCAAATTTTGAAGTCTTTTATATTCCCACAAAAACTTCTTACCTTTTCTTTCACACTATTAAGCATTGAAGGATTGGTATAAATCAGTCCATCTTCAGCAGTTATGTCAGTTATACCATCAATTTCTATCAATTTAGCAAGTAGCCCATCCCCTATTTCACCATCAAGTTCAATCATGCCCAATTCACAAAATCTCCAAGAAATAGAACCTTCTTCAACAAGTTTGCAATTATTTTTCCCAAAAAATGTCTTTAGTTCGGTAAAACATCTGTTTTTATTGTCAGTGAGACATTCCACTAGCAACATCACACCATGAGGTCCATATCCTTCATATATTATTTTTTCGATTTTTTGTCCTGTATTTGAGTTTCCAGATCCCTTGGATATTGCTCTTTCTATTCTGTCCTTTGGAAGATTTTGTTTTTTTGCTCTATCTATTGCGTCTGCTAAGGAAGGATTAAGTTTGGGATCGGAACCGGACTGTGCTGCAAGCTCAATTGCTCTAACTAGCTTTGCGAACTCTTTTGATCTGAGTTGGTCATTTGTACTTTTGGTTCTCTGAATATTTTTCCATTTAGAATGCCCAGCCATGTTAATGAAGATGTTTGAGTACCTCCATTAATACTTCTTCACGGGATTTCATTCCATCAATTTCTATAATTGATATATTTACAGACTTAAGAAAATCAATGGCATTTTGGTATTGGTCGCAAACTTTGGTAAGGAAGTCAAGCCGCTCAAAGAATTGAGTTTCTATCCGATTTTTTTTTATTCTGTTCATAGCCTCTTTCGGATCCACATGTATGTAGAAGTAGAAGTCAGGCACAATGATTCTGCAGTGACCAAGATCTTTAAAAAAATTACTTGGTTTAGTATGCATCTCCCAAATTTCTTCAATTTTTTCCCCTTGAGCAGACTGGTAGGCTAGGGTTGATAAAAAATATCTTACGGATATTACGATGCTGTGACTTAGGATTTGGCGAATATACTCTGAATGTTTAAGTCTGTCCCTAACAAAAAGTTTAGTAGCTTCATCAACATCAAATTTCTGATCTTTTTGCTTTAAAGATATCTGTATACCTTCTTCCGTTATGTCTGTTTGTTCTTTTGTCAACCATACACTTGAGCTTTTTGCAAATTTTGTACGACCATCTTGTATCTCAGCAAGTAGAAAGCGAGCTTGTGTATCTTTACCTGATCCATCAATGCCATCAAAACATATGAATGGTTTATCATATTTGTCCGTGTTTGTTTGAGTTTGCATGTGATTTATATTAACTTTGCTAAGTTTAGCATCTACCAAATAAAATTATCTTATTATTCGTTAAACTATTTCAAAATCACCTTTTTACAACTTTTTAACAACTTTGGGGTGGGTCTATTTGACTGAATTGAATGTTTTTAATATTTAAGTTTGGAGTCCACCAAGTTAAAAGGACAAAAAAAGGACCAACAAAGTTGTGCATACATATTGTAGATATTAAAATATTTTTAAACTTCTACCTTCCTAAACTTGATTGGTTACATTAAAATTTAGTGTCTTAAACTTTATTTTAAACCAAATGTCCCAGACAAAATACATTTTCGTATCTGGAGGAGTGATATCTGGACTTGGTAAGGGTGTTACCTCTGCCTCTTTGGGGGTTTTATTGCAATCAAGGGGGTATAAGCTTAGTGTTATTAAATGTGAGTCATACCTCAATATCGATTCAGGAACAATTAATCCAATAGAACATGGAGATCCTTTTTTATGTGATGATGGGCTAGAGGCTGATTTAGATCTTGGCACTTACGAGAGGTTTTTAGGTCTCAAGGTTGGAAGGAAGAACTTTACCACGATGGGACAGGTATATCAGACAATTATTGAAAAAGAGAGAAATATGGAATACGGAGGAAAGACAGTGGATGCAATTCCGATGATCCCAAACGAGATTATTGAGCGCATAAAAAAAGCTGGAGAGGGGTCAGATATCTGTTTAGTAGAATTAGGAGGTACCGCAGGAGAATACCAAAATGTCTACAATTATGAAGCAGCAAGAATGATGAAGCTTTTTTATCCTGATGACGTAATTCACATCCATGTCAGCTATGTACCTGTTCCTAAGCATTTGGGTGAGCCAAAGTCTAAACCCACACAGCTTTCTATTAGATTTTTAAATATGGCTGGGATTCAGCCTGACTTTTTAGTTTTAAGAAGTGATTCGCAAATTGATAACTTAAGAAGGGAAAAAATTGCTATTCAATGCAATATTCGTTCTGACAGAATTGTAGAAAATTTAGATGTTACAAGTGTTTACGAAATACCTCTGTTATTTGCTGAACAACAGTTTGATGAAAAGGTTTTGCAGCTTCTTAGGTTGCCTCTTAATCAATCTGATCTTCGAGAATGGAATGATTTGGTCTCAAAAATAAATACTAAAAGATTTAGTAAGGTTAGGGTTGCTATTGTAGGCAAGTACATTTCGACCGGAAGTTTTCAACTACAGGACAGTTATTTATCTCTAATTGAAGCATTGAAACATGCAAGTTGGTTTGCTGAAATAGGAGTTGACATAACTTTCGTTAACGCGGAAGAAATAGAGAAAAACGGAGCAGATGAGTACCTGGCCGATGTTAGTGGAATAATTGTGCCGATCGGATGGGGAAGCAGAGGTGTAGAAGGGAAAATCGAAGCAATACGTTATGCTAGGGAAAATAAAATTCCTTATTTGGGGTTATGCTATGGAATGCAACTTGCCTGTGTCGAGTATGCAAGAAATGTTTTGGGTATATACGATGCACATACAGAAGAGGTGGATCCAAGCACTAAAAATAAAATAATTCACAGCATTCCGTTTGATCCTCGGTATCAAACTATCAAAGGAAAAGGTGTTTCAATGAGATTGGGTGCATTCGACTGTATCATAAAAAAAGATTCATTGGCTTATCAGATATACCAAAAATATGGTATAGGTGAACATGTTGAAAGTGGAGATTTAAAAGTTTCGGAAAGACATAGACATAGATTTGAGTTTAACAATGTGTATAGGAAAGTATTTGAGGAAAATGGATTTATCTTTTCTGGAAATTCTCCAGATAATTTTTTCGTAGAGATGATTGAGCTTGGTAAAGACATGCATCCATTCTTTATTGCCACACAAGCCCATCCTGAATATAAGTCCACTCCAATAAAACCTCATCCTATTTTTATTGAGTTCATAATCACCTGTAGGACTTCTAGGAAGAACTAATATCTATTTGATTTATTATCTTGTGATCTTTTTAGCTTTTATAAATCTGTTTTTTTTGTTTATGTCAAGTATAAATGAAATCTCAAAGTGTCTTAGAAGTATTGGGTAGTTTTCTGATATGAATTTTTCATCATGTTCATCATACACCTCAAGATATATTGTTGTATCAATTATTGCATCATTCATACTTAATACCATTAATAGTTTATATATTAAACTAAAACCATCTTTACCTCCATCTAAAGATAATAAAGGTTCATAATTTTTAACGGAAGTTGGAAGGTTATTAATTTTTTCAGTAGGTATGTAGGGTAGGTTTGAAACAATGAAGTCAACACATGCAGGTATGGATACATCACTTAGCAAGTCCGACTCAACTAGTGTAAATTCCCAATTCACAACAAGATTCTTATACTCTAAATGTTTTTTAAGGTGATCTAAATTTTTCTTTGCAACTTTTAAAGCTGAGCTTGATACATCAGTCATAATTGCGCTGCCACTGAAGCCTCTTTTTGCAAGTTCTAGAACCAATGTAATTCCTATTGCACCTGAACCACATCCCAAGTCAATAAATGTGATTTTCTTTTTCGTTGCTAAATCTCCAAAGTCACCTATTATCAAGCTAACTAATTCTTCTGTTTCAACTCTTGGTATTAAGGTGCTTTGATCCACAAAGAGTGTCAACCCGTAGAATTCTGCCTTGCCTACTATATACTCTACCGGAATGTCTTCATTAAATATGCAATCTAGAGGCTCAACACCGTGTCTTCTTAAAAAATTTTGCTCATAAGGACTCAATCTTCTCTTATTATTGGTCATTTACTTACTGCTTTGATTCTTATTAATCATACATTTTATCTTGTTTTAGCTGATCTAATCTTCTTGATTCTGAATTAGAACAACATAGCTACATTGATCTTCTAGAAAGTTTTACTTTTGCTTCATCGTCCGGATTTTTTTGTTTTTTTGTTATTTTCTTGCTTCACTTCCTTTATGACACTAATTAATTTTAGTTTTATTCCGTTTTTTGTAATTTCCTCTTTCCCGTTCTCAATTAAATCAATTCTGATAATCTCTTTCAAAAGTTCAATTCGCTCTTTTGTGGTAGCAATTTTTTCTTTTAAAAGCCGTACCTCTTCATCTTCCTTGATCAGTTCTGCAAGTTTTTTCACCTCTCTTGATAAATCTTGCCATTCCTGATATCGCTCGTGGTTGGAAATAAGATTTTTAAGATCTGTATTCAAGGTTTTAACGACCTCTTTGAGTTTACAATATTCATCAAACTTCTCTTCAGAAGTCATAGCTACTACTTTTTTGTCATCAACACCAAAGAATTCCGATGTTTTTTCCCTGAGATTGTCGCTACTGTCGCTGACATCAATTACTTCATTTTCTTTATCTTCTGTCGTCATTTCGTGCTAAATAAAATTTATCTCTTGGATTCTAATCTAAAATAAACCCTGAAGACAAGTTCGTATTGTTCACAGTGAGAATTTAGTAGCTTCTGAAAAAAGTCTGTGACTATGGAAGATTTCAGGCTAGTCTTTGTAATAAAAGTTAGTAGTAACAAATTTATTCATATACAAACTTTTGTTTATGAAACAGATTCTTGTTGCTCCGGGTTTGACAGCTCCAACTTTTGAGACGGTTAAGGACCTTTCAAGTTTTTGCTTCAAAAAAGTTGAAGAGTTTTTAAGAAGGATAGGTGTTGGTGATGCTACATTGAGAATATCTGTAGATAAGGTTTCCAAGTTTTATGAAGTGAAGTTTGAGGTCTTGGATTTTCCTGGAACAAACCCTTTTGTAAAAGTTGCTGATTATAATTTAAGAAAGGCGATACACAAAGCATACACAAAGATTAAAAAGATGTTAATGTCTAGAAAAAGTTGATTACCCACCAAAATTTTGATCTTCAAATACATCTAGATTGGGTGGGGGTTGTTTTAAGACAGTTGTTTCAGTAGTTTTGGGCTTATATGTTCATCAGTATTTTTAGTGTCTATTAGCGTTTCTTAAATTTATTATTTCTCCATGACCACAAGCCATCTTTGGTTGGTTGATGTACAGGCGAAATCCTTGCAACTTCCGTAAGATGTAAAAATAGTAAACGTAGGAAAACCAGTCCAATTATCCATTATTTCCACATATGTTTCTGGTATTGGTTCTGATTTAAGGACGTATCCTTTATGAATGTATCCCTTGAAACATATCTCCATTACATCACCAACTTTTAGTTCTATAATTTTTGCAAAATTGCTTCTTGGTTTAAAGCAGTTCCGCAATGGGTCGCAAACGTTGTGACCAATAATCACTGTATTGTCCTTATCAATAGTTTCTTTTATAACAGCTGGTGGAGTTTCCATTCCCCAGTCATCTAAACTTTCTACAGTTAAGCTTATTTTCTCAGTTGTCTTTGAATTTAGCCAAAATCCTGTACATTGTTGGTTTGTTTTAGTGGATCTGTTGAATATGAGATTATGAAAAAATTCATTTTCGTTTCTAAAATCATATGCACTTTTTAAGTTTGTTTCTTCCTTTGGTTCTTCTTTTTTATCGGATAGATTTGAGTTATTTACCAAAGACAAAAGTATTGTTAGCGTTAAAAAAGCAAAAGCTAACAAGCAATAGGTTAAAAACAACTTTGCTTCTTTCATAGAGTTATTTTCTTAAAAGGAAAAATTTGTCTATTGTTAACAAGAAAAATTCATATATAATTCCATCTGTGATTTTAGCAAATACTATGACTAAGGCTTTTTTGTACATTTTCTTAGTTTTTATAGTAACGGTTTTTTACGGGTTTGCTAGTTATGCCATGAATCTTGAATCTGCAAATTATAGGCTAATTGCTCCAAGTACTGAACCAATTAATGGGATAATAGAGTCTCCTACATATGCAGCACTTGTTGATTCATCGCCTGTCAATGATTTTAGATCAGATAGCACTACTTACTCATTAAGAGGTGGAACTGCAAGTAACATAACACCTAATGTACCATTGATTGATTGTTTTGAAACGACTACCAACAGTGGTTCGTGTTCAATAGGAACAAACGGAATGCAGGAGGTTTGCTCTGCCCCTGGTTGTTATGACAGAGCGAAGGTGAAAATTAATCAACTGCAAAATCCTAACGATGCTAGATATGCTCTTCAGATAAGCACAACTCCGGATTTCTCTTCGGATGTCAAGTTTATTGATGGAACAACAAGACTCCCAAAGTCTTCTCTAACTATAAATGATTTCAGGTTTAAATGTGAGTGGGAGGGAGTTGTGTTAAGTCCATATTGTGCATCTCCAAACATTACCTGGCAGAAGTACAACATACTTGGACTTAATCTAATCCAGGTACTCAGTATTACATCAGAGCGGCATCGCTGCATGGTAGTTCAATTAATGGAACATTCACTCAGTCTGAATGGGGTCCATCACAAACTGCCACAACAGCAAATACTTCCCTATTGTTTGACATAGATATTACCAATGATTACATTTCTGGTTCTTCCAATGCACCTCATATACTATATTTGCCTACCGTACTTCCCGAAACAGTTGTTGATTCAAAAGACTACATAGTGCTTAGATTTAGTTCGAACGGGCTCGGTGGTCTAGTTGTAAATATTAAGGGACAGAACGGCTCGTTAAATAACGGTTCTCAAAGTATTCCAAGTGTCAATGGTGATCTTGACATCTTAACGTCTGGATTTGGTCTAAGAAATTTATCAGTTAGTAACAGCAGTAATTATCCAACCTATTTAGGAAGCCCAAACATTTCATCCACACCTTCAGATTTTACTGATTCGGGTCCGGCTAATAAGGTTGGTTCGCCAAGTATTAGCTTTGTCAGATTGCTTGACACTTCGGGTTTGCCGGTACATAATGGAAGGTCTGCTTTTGTCGCCAAAGTAAAGGTATCTCTTAACGTTGAGGTTGGTAACTTTAGTGAAGTTTTAACGGTAATACCAGTGTCGACGTTTTAGGCTGTTTTGTTATGTAATATGAATAGTTTAATAAGTGATGATACAAACAAACATTCCAACGAATTTGTCATAGAGGTTAAAAATCTATATAAGACTTATAAATTAGGGACTGAGACAATAACCGCATTAAATGGTGTAAGTTTAGGAATAGTACCAGGTGAGATGGTTGCTATAACTGGCCCATCTGGAAGTGGAAAATCGACTTTAATGCATATAATAGGTGGGCTGGATAGACCAACATCAGGTGATGTATTAGTATTAGGGAAAAACATATCTAGGCTAAATCAGCGACAACTTGCACAGTATAGAAATACGACAATTGGATTTGTTTTTCAAAGTTTTTATCTTCAACCCACGCTATCCGCGATTGATAATGTCAAGTTACCTCTTGTTTTTACGAAGAAAAATGTGGATCGTACTGCCGTTGCTAAAGATGTTTTGGGAAAGTTAGGTTTGTTAGATAGGTTAAAAAACAAGCCTAGTGAATTAAGTGGTGGGCAAAGACAGAGGGTGGCAATTGCTAGAGCCATTGTAAATAATCCAAAAGTTATTCTGGCTGATGAGCCGACTGGTAACTTAGATTCTAAAACAGGGAAAGGTGTTATTGAACTTTTGAGAAACTTAAATAAAACCGAGGGGGTAACTATAATTATTGTCACTCATGATATGTCTGTGGCAGAACTTTGCGACAGAACAATTAAAATGAGAGATGGACAAATTATCAACGATTAACACTAGTGTATATGAATATTACAGATTGTATCAGCAGTTCTATTAAATCACTAAAATCAAGAAAGATAAGGACGTTTTTAACAAGTTTTTCCGTTTTTGTTGGTGTATTTATAATACTTGTCCTGATCTCGCTGTCGAATGGAGCACAAAAGCTGATTATTTCCCAAATCACATCTCAATTTGATTTGAAAACCATATTTGTACTTAGACCTGGTTCGCTAAATATTAATTTTTTTTCAACTGTAGCGGAGGAAGACAAAGAAGATAGGAGGATAATTGATTTGACAGCTTTGAGTAAGATTAGAAGTTTGGAAAATATAGAATTTGCAGATCCAGTTTTAAACATTCCTTCAAGAAAGTTTGAATTCAAAGACCAAACTTTTGACAGTAGGGTAGTCAATAATGCTGCAGGCGCAGGATGGGACATTAAAGAGGGTGATAAAGTGGTGAAGCAGGTGTATTCCGGTAAGTACAGTAATTTGCAGAAGGATGAGATAGTGCTTACAAAAGATTTGGTAGATGCATATGGGAAGTCCTATGAAGATGTAGTCGGACAGATTGTAGTTTTGCTAGATCAACCAGGAATTTTTGGTTCTCAAACCAGACCAATACAGCCAAGGGAGTATAAGGTTGTAGGGGTAATTGAAAAGATCAGAAATTTTGTCTACATAATTTCCCTTCAGGAGGCCTTAGATACTCTATCACAAAAAAATGGATATCAAAGTGTTGACGAATACATATCCACAGTAGGCTATCAGAGTTTATACGTTAAAGCAACAGAAGAGCAACATGTCCAGGACATAGCAGATAAAATTAGACAATTAGGTTTTGATGTAAGTACTTTGGAAGACGTTTTAAGGGTCTTTAATGTTTTGTTTTCGATAGTTCCACTAATTTTTACACTAATAGGCGCTATTGCTGTATTTGTAGCGTCAATTGGTATTGTAAATACCATGCTAATGTCCGTATTTGAAAGAACCAGAGAAATTGGCGTATTAAAAGCAGTTGGAGCAAGGAATAAAGACATCCTGCTGCTTTTTGTTACTGAGGCAGGATTAATTGGCGCTTTTGGCGGGCTTGCAGCAATTTTGGTTAGCTTGATTGTCATGAGCGCAGGTAATTCAATATTTGCTGAAAACATTGTTCCCAGGTTAGGAATAAGTGAGGTTAAATCCTTGTTTGTTAATGAGCCTTCCTTATTTTTATATACCTTTCTTGCATCGCTGATTGTAGGTATCTTTGCAGGTTTATACCCTGCTATAAGAGCAAGTAGGCTTAATCCCGTTGATGCTTTAAGATATGAGTGATTTAGATATTTGAAGAATTAATTGAGATACAACAAAACTTATGAATTTAGGAGCTGTTTTATTTATTTTGTCTACTAAGTTTTTTATAATCCAGCCAACTGCTTAGCGTGGTAAATATTACGGGTCCTCTATCCAGTTCGTTTGAAAACAGCTTTATTTTTCCAAAAAGATCATTTAATTTAGGTTGATCGATGTCAAACCATTCAGGATGAGATAAGAAGGTAACCAATTTGGACTCATAAGATAAACTTCCAGGGGTGTAGTTTGCAATGAAATTAGCGTAAAGTTCTTCTGATGTGGACCAGTACGAATCTGCCCCGTTATTGGGTATCTCAAGAAGATTCATATTTGGTGATTCATCAGAATTTTGGTTTTCTTTATTTGGATAATATGGTTGAGTGGTGTTTGATACCGTCCAAGGTTGAACTAATTTGTTTCTACCCAACGGCAGAGGCACTCTAGCGCTTGAATCGTAGATAAACCCAGCCTTTTCTATAGCTTTTAAATTTTCAGTATCCACAAACCATCCACCGGCTCTGAAACCTTGAATATTTACAAATCCTGCTGATTTCATTTTCTCCAGGCCCCATTTTAGTATTTTCAGATATTCGTCAAATCCATATTCAGTTGATGGAATGTCGTACCCGCTTAGACCGTCATCCCAAGATTTGGCGTCATACTTAGGTTTTACTCCTGCCTCCTCCAATATATCATGATGCATATGTAAATGCATGGCAATATCATCACCCTTGTTAAGTCTTGATTTAACCCAATTTACCAAGAAAGATTTTCTTTCATTGGGTATTTTTAAATTTATTAAAATTCTTGGATTCCAAAAGTGAGTCATTGGTATTTTAAATTTTTCTGAGATAATCTCCATGGAATTTAAAAATTTTTGTTCGGGGTTAATTCCCTCCCAGTCTATTGTCCAACTTACAAATACAGGTTCAGATATCTTCACAAAAATTAGATTGGATGATGTTTTTTTCGAATTGATGTTTCCAATAAGTTTAATTTTGTACTCATCCACTTGAAATTCGTCTAGTTTAACACTAAACAGTCCCCCTGATTTAGTTTCGAAAGGTATATTACTAAATTCATTACTAGCAAGTTTTGATATATAAAGTGCTGAATCTTTTACTTCAAAATTTTCTGACTGAATTATTAATTCTTTTGTTATACCTTTCAAATACCATCGTTTATAACTTTTAATTGAAAGAAAGGGAGTTTCTTCGTCCTCTAGCTCAAGGTAGTTATATTTTTCCGTGAGTTTTGTTATGAGATTTGTTTTGTTGTTTTTAGTTGAGTTCCCGTAGTATAAATAATAAATTTTGTCCTTTTCTAACTTCTTAGTCGGGATTATTGTGGTATTTGTTTCGTTTGGTCTATATATCAGTACAGGTATCTCCTCATGATTTGTATCTTGAGTCTGTTCAATCAGTACAAGATCTTCTCCATCTGGTTTACTCTTTCCAACTAATACAGTAGATGAATGATCAAAACTTATAGCAACCGCTGTTTTATCAGCGACATCTAAATTCTCATTTTTCACCCTTCTTCTAAAACTAAACGATTCATCTGCCCAAGTAATTGAATTTTTTGAGTAGGTTGGAATCTTAAGTTGTGCTTGTGTTGCTGATATATGATTGATAGAAAATAGAAACAGTATTAACCCCAAAAAAGCAAAAAGTAGATTTTTTGTCTTTAAAGTTTTATTTTTTGTCATTTAGTAGCTTTTGTGGTAAATAAAAC
>RFKV01000084.1 GCA_003694175.1 Candidatus Dojkabacteria bacterium
TGATTACAATAGAAGACATAGACCTTGGTTTATGTCTTCTACAAAGAGAAGACTTCAGCAATGAAGTCTTCTCTTTTTTTTAAACGGTTTAGTTTTCTTGCTTTAGTTTTTATTTTTTCTAATTAATCTTTAGCTTTTAGATTTTTGTTAATCTATAAACTACTTTTTCATCAATTTTTTTGTAGTTTTTCATAAACCCAACAGTCTTTGATGTGTGCACCAGGTATATATCCAGTACTCACCAAAAATTCTTCTACTATTTTTTTACCTACAAATTTAAAATTTGTCTTAAATATATTTACCCATTCGTCTATTGATACTGCTTTTTGCTGATCTAGCCAGTTTTTAAAACTACCAAAGTCTTTTTTTAGTTTCATGACGACTTTGGCGTTGTAAATTACTGCATGAATTTTTTTCAAATTCCGGATTATATTTGTATCCTGAAGTAAGCTTGATATTTTCAATTCATCGAAATTTGCAATTTTTTGTATTTCGAAATTATCAAACGCAACTTTGATGTATTTTTGTTTTTTCAGAACCGTATCCCAGCTTAATCCTGCTTGACTTATTTCAAGTATTAGTCTACCAAACAATTCGTTGTCATCCTCAGTACGAAATCCGTACACTGTGTCATGATAGATTTTATGGGGATTGTCGTCTGGTAATTCTTTACTATATTCGCAGTAGGAGTTGTACATTTTCAAAGTGGAAGTTGTAACAGATAATTTTATCAATGTTTTTGGTATAATCACTAAGAGGATAAAAGAATTTTTAGAATCGCGGAGGAGTCGCATAGTTGGTCTAGTGCGCAGTCCTGGAGAGACTGTTCTCGAGAAATCGAGACGCAGGTTCGAATCCTGTCTCCTCCGTAGGCAATTTTCCATTCTTTTAGAGAATCTATAGAGGCAAAGTTCTACCAGTGATTTTGCTTGTATTGTGCCTTACAAGAGACCATAAACTCCGAAGCATCAGTGCTCTAAAGTTTTTTTACAGACAAAATATTTCAGTCTAGGGATCTATTCCTTATTTGGTATTGTGAGATTTTGTTTTGATAAATCAAAGTACCTTTCTAAGAAGTTTACCAGTTTTTCAAAAACAATTTGTTTCTTTTGCGTTCTCTCGCCATTTGGAGTAAATCTAGACACGGGTGGTAGTATGCTATTTAAATCAGTTCCAGTACTTGGAATGTAACCACTTAATAGTGCATCTTGCATAAACCTGTAAGTTGCTTCAGGATTTAAATTTTCACTTTTGATTATTGCGTCTAATTCTTCCGGCATCTTCTGCCTCAGGTAGTTATCCCATTCTTTATCAATTATTTGAAATTTACTATCTTTGTGATGTCTTTCCAATTCCTCATCAATTTTTGGTCGCATTTCGAGGGACTGAATGAATTGTACGATTAAGTCTTTTTTGTTTCTTAATGAGATACTTGAATCAACTGCTCTTTTGATGCGCTCAATCAAGTTTTTTTTATTTTCTTTACCCAGATATTTTTATACTCTCGCCAAAAAGTTGTAAAATTGCCGAAGTTCTAACTCAAAAAAATGAACTTTGAAGATTATAAAAAGTTGTTAAAGGAGTTTGTTGGTTTTAGAAGTATTTCAACAGACCAAAGGTATAAAGCCGAGGTGGATGCTACAGCTGGGTGGCTTTGCGACTTGATACAGAAAAATGGAATTGATGCAAAAGAAATTACTGAATATGACAACAACATTGTACTTGCTAAGTTCGTTCAGTCAAATAAAGCAAAAACAGTGCTAATTTATGGACACTATGATGTTCAGCCAGCGTCAATCCAAGAAGGTTGGGACTTTGATCCATTTGTTCTAAATGAAAAAAATAAGAAACTATATGCTCGAGGCGTAGTAGACAACAAAGGTCAGATACTTATACATCTGTTTACAGTGTTTGAGCTGATAAAGCTTGGGCAGCTTAATTATAACGTGATCTTTCTGATAGAAGGAAACGAGGAAACCGGCTCCACAAGTCTTGAAAGATTTATAAACGACTACAAAAACGAACTTCAATGCGATTTTGTGCTTTTTTCAGACGGGGAGCTAACGATGAAACATCCGGTTATAGAGACAGGCTTTAGAGGGATAGTAAACATAGTTTTAAAGGTAATGACATCAAGCAAAGACAACCATTCTGGACTCTTTGGCGGAAGTATTCCAAATGCTGCGCATGTATTATCCGCATTAATATCAAAAATGTATGACGAAGAGGGATCGCTAAACTTGCCCGGAATTAATAATTCTGTAGATCACATTTCAAGTGATTTGCTAGAGGATATTCAAAAAATACCGTTTGATGAGTCGACTTTTCTTAAAAACACGGGAGCAAAATCTAAATTAAAGCCAAACACCAACTTTTATTTGCAAAATGGATACCTAACTTGCGCTGAGGTTACGACACTAACATCAGGCTACCAAGGTGAGGGATTTAGAAATGCGATTCCTGGTAGCGCTTTAGCAAAAATAAATTTTAGAATTTCACCAAAACACACATCACGGCAAATTCTATCATCTTTTGAAAAGTTTGTAAAAAACAACATTCCACAATATGCAAAGTATTCAATACAGTTAAGTGAAGCCATAGAGCCGATACTACTTAATACTGACAACGAATTTGTAAGAAAAGTAAAACAAATTGCTAGTCAAGTGTATGAAAAAGATTGCTACTTTAAATTTTGTGGGGCGATAGTGCCCGTAGCAGGCTTATTTCAATCTATACTACAGGTTCCTGTGGTATCATTAGGTTTAGGGAATGAGGATTGTAATATGCATGGAGTTCATGAAAACTTCGACGTTGATCTGATTAAGAAAGGTTTGCGCCTTAGTCAGGCAGTATTATCAAAGTAACAAATAATTATTAAATTAAAAATATGGCTGACAGTGTATACATCAACAACATATATATACCAGATGAAAAAGTACTAAGAAATCTTGCAAACGTTTTGATTAACTTTGCACTAAATTCGGGTCAGGGAATAAAAAAGGGAGAAGTAGTTTATGTGGTGCTTAACGAAATTGCAAAACCAATGATTCTTCCAATTCAAGAGGCAATACTTAAGGCAGGAGGACATATGATTTTGAACTACCTTCCAGACTGGCTTGAGAGAGACAGAGATGCAACGAGATTATTTTATCAATTAGCAAATGAAGAGCAGCTAAACTTTTTTCCGGAGGAATACATTCGGGCCAGAGTTAACACTATGGATCACATGGTACAGTTGTTGTCTTCATATAGCCATAACTACTACAAAGATATTGATCAAAACAAAATTGCTCAGAGAAACCGAGTCTGGAAAAAATATATGGAGATGCGATCTAAAAAAGAATATGAAGGCAGGCTTACATGGGTTTTAGCAGAATATCCATCCCCAGCGATGGCAGAAGCTGCCCAGATGACTATTGAGGAGTATTGGGATCAGGTAATTAAAGCATGTTATTTGGATGAGGATGATCCAATTGCTAAACATAAAGAGACAATGCAAAGAATTCAAACGATACAGCAAAAACTAAATTCTTTAGGGATAGAATCGTTACATATTGAAGGTGAAGATGTCGACTTAAAGATTGTTATGGGTGAATCAAGACTTTTTGTGGGCGGTACTGGAAGAAATATACCAAGTTTTGAAGTATTCACTTCTCCTGATGCAAGGTATACAAGTGGTTGGATTAGATTTAATCAACCTCTTTACAGAAATGGACAAGTGATTAAAGGTATTAAACTTGAATTTGAGGAAGGTAAAGTAGTTAACTTTTCCGCAGAAGAAAATTACGAAGCATTAAAGGCAATGCTTGAAACTGATGAGGGGGCAAGACGAGTGGGGGAATTTAGCCTGACAGATAAAAGATTTTCAAAAATAAATAAAATAATGGCAAACACACTTTTTGATGAAAACTTTGGTGGAGAGTATGGCAATACACATATAGCTTTAGGCCAAAGTTATAGAGACACAATAGCCAATCAAGAAAAGTATTCAGATGAACAACTAAAGGAAATGGGTTTTAATGACTCAGCAATTCATGTTGATATAATAAGCACTTCAAATCGAAGAGTAACTGCAAAACTAAAAAATGGAAGCGAAATGGTGATATACGAAAATGGAGAGTTCCAAGGTTTGGATGTGTAGAAAAAGTTGTATTGTGGTTAAGTGATAAAATGATGATAGGATAATGAAAAAAGCAATTAAGCCCTTTTAGTTTGTGTGTTGCGATTTATTAGTTTTTTAAATTTACTTGTGTGATAGCTTTAGTGTCATTTTCCAAAGGCTTTATTGTTTTTAATCTTTTTGGGTCTGTCTTTTTGAATCTGTCTATAAATCTAAAGTTTGCAGAATTAAAACTTTACTTTTTAACTTTTAATTGGGTTTAAAAGTGGTTTTTTAATGTTGACCTTTTGTGATAAAATGAAGGAATTTATTTGCTCTGCTTTCACAGCCCCAAATGGTAGCAAAGACTTAAAGGGGAATGAAAAAAGATTTTGCTAAAAGATAAAAACCGAAAATTAGTTTGTAGAGATCAAAGTTATACAAAACTGTTGTTAAGCTTGTAGGTCCCATACAATTTTTCAGTTACCAGTATTTCTTTTGTTAGTTATATTTTTATGTTCAACGATTTTCTGTCTGATGAGGTAAATAGCAAATACAAAAAAAGATTTAGAAACAACAATGTAAAGCGTCAAAATAATACTAATCTCAAACATTCAAATACAGTCAAAAAGATTAGATCAAACAAGTTTAATGATGGATTTGGTTTAAAAAATGAGAGATTCGGTAGTGATTATGACTTAAAAAGATCTTTTTGGGGTGATACCTTTAAAAAGTCTGTTATGCCAAAATCAAACTTTATTGATAACAACTTAAAACGAAGGTATAAAAAAAAGACAGATAAAACAAAATTGAAAGGCATAAACCCTACAAAATTTATAAAAAAGGCATCACCGATTGAAGAAGAAAACTACAAACCCACTTTAGATTTTCAGAATTTAGATATAGTTGATCAACTGAAAAAGAACCTAAGTTTTAAAGGATTTTTTACCCCTACGCCTATTCAAGATCAGGTAATTCCCTTGATAATGCAAGGTAGAGATGTTTTTGGAATTTCTGACACAGGAACCGGTAAGACTGCAGCATTTTTAATACCTCTAATCGACAAAGTAGCAAGAAGTCAAGATCAAAAAGTTCTCATTTTGACTCCAACTCGTGAACTTGCAGAGCAAATTGATCATCAATTTTTTGTGCTTTCAAGGTTCATGAGAATATTTTCAGTTGTTATAGTTGGTGGATTGAGTATTTACGGACAAATCTCTAAATTAAAAAAATCTCACAATTTTGTCATTGGCACTCCGGGCAGACTTAAGGATTTGTTTAACAGAGGTAAACTCGATCTCCAAAGTTTTCAAACAATCGTAATTGACGAGGTAGATAAAATGCTTGAGTTTGGATTTCTAGAAGATATGAAGTTTATAGTCTCTAAACTAAGTACGCAAAGACAAATGCTTTTGTTCTCTGCGACCTCAAATAAAGAAGTGGAAGAAGTGATACGAAGATTTTCAGAGAATTACATAAAAGTCTCAGTTAAAACTGGAGACACTACAAATTGTGTAGATCAAGACGTTATTTGGATTGAATCAGAAACAGCAAAAATGCCAGCGCTTATTAATTTTTTAGATCAACATAAAGATAGAGGGAAGATTTTAATCTTTGCTAATACAAAAATTAAAGTAAATAAACTTGAAAAAGAGCTAACAGATAATGGATTTGAAGTATCTTCCCTACATGGTGACAAGTCTCAATATTTAAGGAAAAAGGCTTTGGATGAATTTAGAAAAGGTATTAAAAAAGTAATGGTAGCAACAAATGTTGCTGCAAGGGGCCTTGACATACATGACATATCTTTTGTCCTAAATTATGATGCACCAGAGAATTTTGATGATTACGTGCATAGGATTGGAAGAACTGGTAGGGCAGGCAGACTGGGTAAGGCATTTACATTCTTGGTTAAACAGCATAGACTGAAGTAATTTATTTAAATGTATCGGTGTAATTTAGCGCAGGAGAGTTAGGGCCAATAAGCAAGACTAGATATAGGCAAAAACATTGCACAGCCCTTATGCTAATAGGTTTCTTCCTGTCATTTCAGGGGGAGGTTTTATTCCCATAACAGCAAGAATTGTTGTTGCAACATCTGCTAGTCCCCCAATTGGCAACTCCCGACTACTCCAATCTTTCTTAATTGCAAGAAAAGGGACTGGATTTGTACTGTGCTTGGTGTCTATTTCACCAGTTTGGAGATCTATCATTTCCTCAGCATTCCCATGATCTGCAGTGACAAATACTGCTCCGCCTTTCTTTAGTACGTAATCCACTATCTTTCCAACGGACCAGTCGCAGGCTTCAACTGATTTTATTGTGGCATCTATGTTTCCCGTATGGGCTACCATATCGGGTCCAGCAAAGTTTACAAGTATGAAATCGTATTTGTCTTCGCTTATTTTGTCAATTACAACTTCAGCCACCCATTTCTGACTCATTTCAGGTTTTAAATCGTAAGTTGGTACCTCACGAGGAGATGGTACCTCTAACCAAGTTTCTCCTGGAAAGATATTTTTATTTTGCCCATTAAAAAAGTATGTCACATGCGGAAATTTTTCAGACTCTGCGACCCTGAGCTGTTTTAGCCCTTCATCAGAAAGTACCTTTCCAAGTGGGGCCAACACTTTTTCTGGTGGGAAAATGACATTTTTTGGGAATCCGTGCTCATAATCAACCATGCCAATGAAGAAGAGGTTTTGCAATGAGATCCTTTCGAACCCTTTGAAATTTTCATCCTCAAAAGCCATGGTAAGTTGCACAGCTCTGTCCGGACGGAAGTTATAAAAAATTACAGTATCATTGTCCTTTATTATGTTTGGTTGTTCAGAGACATCCACTATAAGCATCGGTTCTAAATATTCATCAAACACGTCTCTTGCGTAAGAGTCTTCTATTGCTTTTCTCCAATTTTTAACAAGTTTCCCTTTGCCTTTTGTCAACATGTCATAGGCTACTTGAGTTCTACTCCAATTTCTGTTTCTATCCATTGCATATGCCCTACCCACAATTGAAGCTATTCTTCCGATCCTTTTTTGAAACAAGAAATACTCTATCTCCTCTATTACATCCCTAGCAGAGTTTGGCGATGAATCCCTTCCGTCTGTAAATACATGAACAAAAACTTTATCTGGATTTACTTTTTCTTGAATTGCAAATTTTAAAATTGCAAACAAGTGATCAATAGAACCATGTACTAACCCGTTACCTGCAATTCCCATTATATGTACACTGCTTCTGTTTGATTTGGCATGTTCAAATGCTTTCTTAAGATTTGAATTATAAAAGAAAGATTTATTACGTATTGCGTTATCAATTCTGGGAAGGTTTTGAAAGATAACTTTTCCAGCTCCCATAGTCATATGCCCTACCTCGCTATTTCCATCTATACCAGAGGGAAGACCAACGTGCAATCCAGATGCTTCCAAGTATGTATGAGGATATCTTGGCCAATACAGATCAAGGTTTGGGGTTTTTGCTAAAGTTACAGCATTTCCTTCACTTGGAGCGGCTACCCCAACACCGTCCATGGATATTAAAACGACAGGTTTTGGTCTGTTGATGAAATTTGCCATAAAAACCCTCCCTGTTCAATATAGTTTAAAGCTGCTGAATTTACAAGTTTGAATCCAAAAACAAATAAACTTATAAATTTAATTTGATCACATGGATTTTCTGCCTAATTCTAATTTTAACCAAAAGTTCACTCTAAAGGTTTCAAGATCAAGTTCTTCAACAATTGAAACACTTCGAGATTACATAGTTATTTCACTCTCTTAGCAAGTACCACAAATCGTTGAGCGTTTGAGTATAGTGGATGACACGTTACTATTTTAATAAGATCCTCATTTGGAGATATGCTGTATATTAGCGGATCCTCTGCACTAAAAATATTTGTGCCTACGACTTTATATTTCAACTCAACTCCGTCAACTCTAACGAAAACATCATCTCCTTTTTTAACTGAATCAAGATACCAACAACTTCTCGGATCATATGGACCAAAGTGACGTCTGTGGCATAACATTACAACTTCACCCTTTCCTAGAGTATGTGAAGTCGGAGATATCCAAAAGCCCTTGTTTAGTAACTCTTCACTGTTATATCCTTGATAGGCTGGGCTAGAAATTCGTGCTTTTGGGATACTAATTGAAATGTCTGAAACATTGATTGCCTTTGATGGATTGGCTAGGGCTAAAAGTTTTGCATCATCTAAGATTGCATCTGGAAAATACTTTTTGTCATACTCTACTTTTCTTATTTCTGGTATCACAAAATTGTAATTAAGATCTGATGATGAACTAGCCACCAAGCCAGTAGACTGATTGCTTTTTTCCCCATCTTTGTTTTCGTCACTTTTTGCGGGTGGTTTATCTTGTTTAGGTGTGTTATCAGCTTTAGCTTTTGAAGCGTCCTGCAAGGCATCGTTATTTGACATACTATCACCTGATACGTCAGCATCAACATCAAAATTGTAGTCTGTACTACTTACTTTAAATAAGTAAGTTGTTTTAGACAATACCTCGTTTAAAGCAGGTCCAACGGTATCTAGAATATTTTTGACTAAGGCAAGTAACATCACGGCACAGACAAGAACGATGCCTACAAGTATCACCATTGTGCTTCTTTCTTCTTTCGGTGCTTCCATAGTTATAAAATCTTATGAATGTATTATACAAATAAACTTAAAATTTATTCCGTAATATAATGACTGGTATAAAAAACACATTGATTTGCACTACCGAAATTAGTAATGTATATTTCTCAAGGACTTAAATTTATGAAACTTATTGGAAAACGGCTTAAATATATACTGGAAAATTCTTCCTTGAATTCAAATCTGAAAGTAGATCATTATGGGAGAGAGGCTGTTTTAGCAGGTTACACAATTGGCCTGAAAGTTAAACATTCAAAAGGGTTTGTGATCTCATCTTTTGCTTTTGATGATTATATATTAGAAAGTGGGCTTGCAGGAAAGATTACAAAAATACTTTCTACAGTACGTCCACTAATAAAAGAATCTGCTAGAGATGCATCTGAGCAGATCACTAATCTAATTTTCTCATCTGAAATACCAGAAACATTGTTAAAAGAATATGAACAAGTTGTTGGAAGGTTGTTTTCATCACTTGAAAACGTGGCGCTTAAAATAAGGATTTCCCATGTTATGCCTGAGTACGTAGTTCCCAACGATAACTTCGAGTTATTTTTTCTAAGTTCTGTTAACTCTTTTGCTACATCCTTAAAGAGATCTATATCAGAAATTTTTTCCACAGAAGCCATAGAACTGAGAGTAAATTCATACTACAAAGGAGTTATTACTTCTGCCTTTTTGGTGCAACTTGTACAAAAGCCTGAAATTAGTGGAAGGGTATTTTTCGAGTCTAGAAATAGCATAGCTATCGAAGCTTATTATGGCATTACAAAGCCAGATAATTTTGTTGATACTTACAGGTATGATGTTTCCTTAAACAAGATTGTGGAAAGAAATGTATATCCTCAAGTTTTCATGGACATATTCAATGGTGTTGATGAAAAAGGACGTATTAAAAAGAGCACGGTTGAAGTATCCAAAGAATGGCAATCTTCACAAAAGCTTGTTGATAGGTTTCAGACAGAGATTTTTAGTTCCTTTCTGGAAATACATAAGAAGTTACATAAACCGATTTGTTTAGACTTTCTGGTTTGTTCTGGTGAGATTTTTATAGATAAAATCGAAGTGATGAGCTCATACGACAATAAAGTTCAAGAAGTAGATACCTATGTGATGTCTCAACTTAAGATGGATGAGCAATCTACAACTACAGTAAAAGACCAAAAAGATCAAAAAGACCAAAATGATCAAAAAGAAAAAGAACCTTCGATTTCTGAATTAGTTGAAGAGATTAACGCAGTTGTTAAAGGACAAAAAGGACAACTTGAATTAAGTGAAGTAGGCGTCGATATTCCCCGGAAGGAGAGTTTAGAAATTTTTCTGGATATTGATGATGATGAAGTACCCCACAATGTTGCATATAGAAGGTCATACAGTGAAGTATCAGAACTTGAGGTTAAAGATAGAATATTTGAAACTGACCTGTATCTGGAGCTTTCAAGATTAACAGCTTCTAGGATCTCTGCACTTAGAATTTTTGTGGGTTCACTAGTTGATGGCACTGAACTGATTCTTTCTCACGGTGTTCTTCCTGAAGAAGTTTCAGATGTAGCTGAAAAAACAAATCTGATTGACAAGT
Organism: Candidatus Dojkabacteria bacterium; assembly: GCA_003694175.1. Taxonomy (GTDB): domain Bacteria; phylum Patescibacteriota; class Dojkabacteria; order J137; family J137; genus J137. The sequence goes on from RFKV01000084.1 coordinate 10,336, forward strand.
TTGCACTACATATTTTTACAGCATCAAAATCGGTAAAAAAATGTGTATATATAATTTCTGATATGGGCGAGTCTGAATTTAACTTACTAGGAAGAGACGCTGTGTACAGCACCGGCGAGGAAAGATTACTTAGAGTTCCTGAGTCTCTGGAATTTGAGGCATCAGTGATTAAGAGATCAAGAAATGTGTATAATGTAAGAAACATAAGCATATGTATACCTTCAGTTAGAAGTATTAAGTCGATATCAGAAATCAAAAGAGCACTTTATTCTAAGGGAATAAGAAGAAGTTCAAACTTAGAAATTTTTGCCGAGATTTCTTATCCGTCGGTTATTTTTCAACTTCAGCAGATAAATTCTGAGTTGGTAGATGGAATAGTTTTAAATCTAAATAAAATGTATGCCTTTTACTATAATAGGCCAAAACCTGACAGAGAAGATTTAGACAAATTTGCGGATATGATTAATGATATATCGAAACTGATGTTTGATAAGTCAATAAAATGCTTTATACTAGGGTCAGACATTGATGTAGAATTAGTTGAGTTGATTGATATTTCTAAATTGGAAGCAATAGTTTTTGCAAACATACCAAATGATGGATTGTTAGAACGCATTTGGCAGAAGGGCAGAAAAGTTAAGTAAGATCTTAAAATTTGTTATAATTTGAAAAATTTAGTAGGGTTGGTAGCTCAATGGTAGAGCAGTGGCCTTTTAAGCCATTGGTTGAGGGTTCGAGCCCCTCCCATCCCATTTTTGACATGAGAAAAATTTTTTACCTAGCAATTCTTTTTGTTGTTTTCTCTGGTGTTTTTCTAGTTAGCCTGCTGTCGGGGGGTGGCATAAACCCTGAACTGATTCCCGTGGCGTTGTTTTCCAACGATTTAAGCTCAACATCATTAAACAAATATGGTCATGAAGATGTTCGAGACTTAGCCAAGGAAAAGTTAAGCTACAAGTTTTTTGATGCCGATGGTGTGATTATATATAAATTCCCAAAAACAAATGTAGACATAAATTATTACCATAACAGCAGTTTTCAAAGTTTAAAAGACTTTAGTATAAAGAAAAATCTTTACTTAGCAATAAATGGTGGGTATTTCTTGAAAGATTTTTCTCACGCGGGTTTATTCGTTTTGGAGGGGAAAACAGTTGTTAAATTAGCATCATTAGACAAGCAGATTAATGGAGTTGTATCCAAGCGTTCTGGAAAAATTATGATTGAATCATTAGAACAAATCAAAAGTTATGATAATTTAGATTTTGCTTTTCAAACAGGTCCGATTTTTGTGAAAGAAGGAAGGGTTTTAGATCAAGATATAAACCAATCACTTAATGGAAAGGGTGAGTACAATAGAAGCTTTTTTGGTTTAGATAACGAAAGCATCTACATCGGCTATTCGTCAAAAAAAATTATACTAAATAAACTAGGTGAGATAATTGTTCAAAATATAGACTCTTCAGATCTCGTGGTAATAAATTTGGATGGTGGTTCATCTACTTCTTTCTTCTCGGCAGAAAGTTCAAATGACTCATTTCGCACATCAAAACAGTTACCTTTCATTTTAGGAGTCATTCTCAAGCAGTAGCTTGCACAAATTATAAAATACACACGATACTGTAACTGGTCCGACCCCTCCAGGTACAGGGGTAATGTTAATATTTAGATTAGATACGTTTTCGTCCCACCTTATGTCCCCAAAAATCTTATTGCCTTCTTTCTCACTTGTGATATCTATGCATGTACTTCCTTCTTTGAGTAAGTTGATTGGAAAAAGTTTTGTTTTACCTGTTGCAGTAATTAATATATCACATTCGGCGATCTCTCGTTCTATTTTATCTGATTGTTCATTTAAAACTAAAACCGAGGCATTCCTTCTAGAAAAGTACACTGCTAAAGGAAGCCCAATCAAATTGGAGTTGTTGACTATGACAATTTTTTTTCTTTCATAACTTTCAATTTGAACTTCTTTCAAACATTCCACAGTAGCTTGAGCTGCAGCAGGAAGTAATGGCTCACTTTCTGTGAAAATTTTTGCTAAAGATGTCTCAGACAGACAGTCAATATCTTTTTTGTGAGATATGGAATTCAAAATTTTTGTTCTTTCATTTTCTAGGTGTTCATAAAGTGGTAATTGTACGATTATCCCGTGGCAGCTTGAGTTATAATTGAGTTCCTGAATCGTCCTTAATAAATCATCACTACAACAGTTTGCAGAGAAATTAATTATCTCGCAATTTACACCGATTTCGTCTGCCTTTTTTTTCTTAAGTTTAGTATAAGTTTTTGAAGAATCACTTTCATTTGCGAGCAAAATAAATATGCTTGGCTTTTTACCAAGCATACTCATCTTTTTTATAATATCTTTATCTATCCTTTCAGAAATAGACTTTCCCAGAATTAAGTTCATCCCCCTCTAAACCTTTCCAACTTGATCTTAACATTTTTCTCTTGACCTTTTGAAAGGTATTTAACATCAATTATATCTCCAAATCTTAGGTTTTGTATGAGTCGTGGTAGTGTATTTTTTTCGTTGTCTATCTTTTGACCATTTATTTCAAGAATTATGTCGTTTTCCATTAATCCTGCCTTGTCTGCAGGACTTCCGGGTATTACGGCTATCTCGTTTTTGTTTTGTCCTCTTTGTATCAATGCACCGTAATCTACACTCAAATTATTTAATCTTGCTACCTCTTTATTTATTGGTATAAACCTCACTCCAAGTCTTGGTCTTTCAATAGTACCATCTTTTTTTAGTCTCTCTAATAAGTCTATTACTAAAGATGACGGAATTGCAAAACCTATATTTTCTGCGTTTCCTGCCACAGCAACATTAACACCTATGACATTCCCATCAATGTCCAAAAGCGGCCCTCCAGAATTTCCCTGATTTATACCCGCATCAGTTTGTATAAGTCCCGTTAGTCTTTCGGATTGTGTTCTACTTGCATTCATTGCTACTATATCCCTTTGCAGCCCAGATATAACGCCAACTGTCACTGTATTTGAAAATTCTCCCAGAGCGTTACCAACTGCGATTGCAGTTTGACCAAGTTTCAAATTATCTGAACTTCCGAGTGGTAGAAATTCATAGTTGTTCCCATCTATTTTGAGGAAGGCTATGTCCAAAATTGTATCTCTTGCTATTACCTTGGCCTCTTTTTTGGTTTTGTCGTTGAAAATAACTGTGTAGGACGCACTTTCATCCTCTACAACGTGTCTATTGGTGACAATCATACCATCGGAACTAACTAAAAATCCGGTGCCAGCACCGACCTGCCTCTCTTCTGTACCTATCTTCCTTCTTTGAGGGATTCTAAACCCAAAAAAATCCCAGAAAGGATCATCTCCAAGAGGAGAGCTCCAAAATTCCTCATATTTTGGCAACTCTTTGGTTATTATCACACTCACTACAGCTTTATTTGCTTTCTCTGATACCCTGATTAATGCAGATTCTTGTTCTACTACTTGTATGGGTTTCCTTATAACCCCGCCAGCTATTTGTTCGCTTGAGTTACTCGCAATTCTGTATCCCACAAAAGCACCTATGAAACCCAAGACTGGAGTAACCGTAAGTACTAATATTATGAAGAATAAAAATAAAAACGTCTTCAATTTAGCCATAGTCAAAAACGCAACAAAAAATACAGATCTAAAGGTTTAATTATTTTTTCTAACTAATTTCTAACTAAAGAATCAATTTCGTAACTTGAAAATAATTACAACTTTAAAAGCGCAAAATGATCAAACAA
>RFKV01000085.1 GCA_003694175.1 Candidatus Dojkabacteria bacterium
ATGAAAAATTGTAAAACCTAAAGTTAAACTAAATATTTAAATTTAAACACAACCTACATGACTGCGTAAGTTTTGCCTTTTTGGCTGTTACAAAGCATACTTCTAGTATTCCATTTTTGTATTGTATGTATTGTAGAAGTAATTACCATTTTGGTAGTACATATTATTCAAGTATATTGTTGTATAATACCAGTATGGATAAACTAAAAAGATTTATCAAACAGTTTTGGTATGTTTTACTTTTAATAATTTACATAATTTCTCCGGTTGATTTAGTTCCGGAGATAATTTTTGGTTTTATAGGTTATTTAGATGATTTCGCAGTTTTTGTTGCACTGTCAATATTGTTGGCTTTGCTATATGCAACTAAAATAATAAATGATACTGATAGTTTTAAAGATAAAGCATTTTTAGAACATAAAAAAAGAAAAGTTGATTTTGAATATGAGGACGCGAAATTTACAGAAATCAAAGACTGAATTGTATCTTCCTCTACATCACATCAAAGCTGGTTTCCCAAATCCAGCAGATGAGTATCTAGAGAGCTCTTTAGATCTTAATAGTTATTTAATACCTCATCCAGCATCAACCTATATACTAAGAGTAAGTGGTGATTCAATGGTTGATGTTGGTATTTATGAAGGTGACTTGTTAATAGTTGACCGAGCAATTGATCCAAGGAATGGCAAAATTATAGTAGCTTATCTAGATGATTCCTTTACGGTTAAGATTTTTGAAAAAAAAGATCAATCAATATACTTAGTTCCTGCAAATAAAAAATACTCAAGAATTGATGTCACAAATAATCCTACGTTTGAAATTTTTGGGGTGGTAACTCATTGCATACACATTTTCAAATGAAAAGCATATTTGTGTTGGTTGACTGTAACAACTTTTTCGCAGCATGCGAACAGTGTTTTGATTTATCTCTGAAAAATAAACCAGTTATCGTTCTTTCAAACAACGATGGATGCGTAGTTTCTCGATCAGTTAAGGCAAAGCAGATAGGTATTCCTATGGGAGTGCCTTTTTTTAAAATTAGAAATCAGGTAATAAAATACGATGTAAAAGTGTTCAGTTCAAATTACCAACTGTATGGAGACATGTCCAAAAGGGTTATGAGTTTGATAAAAGAAAGATTTAATAAAGTAGAAATTTACTCAATAGATGAAGCATTCATAGATCTAACTAATTCATTAGAATGTAAGGATCATAAAGAAGAGTTGAAGAGTTTAAGAAATTACATACTTAAATGCACAGGGATAACCGTATCCATAGGCATAGCACAAACAAAAGTATTGTCTAAAATTGCAAATGAGATAGCAAAAAAAGATCCTGAATATGAAGGGGTATGTGATTTAAATCGAAGTTCAGACAGCGATCTTAATAGATTACTAAAACTTGTCAAGATTGAAGATGTGTGGGGTATAGGTAAAAATTACGCCAATTGGTTTAAACAGTATGGTGTTTATAACGCCTTGGATTTAAAAAATTTTGATAAAACCTTCGTAAAAAGAAAATTCGGAGTAGTAGGGGAGAGATTAATTCTAGAATTAAATGGAATTAGTTGCTTGAAGTTAAATGAAAATGTTGAACCAAAAAAAAGAATTGTATCCTCTAGATCGTTCCCAAAAGAAATAACAAAATTTGAAGATATTGAAAATGCTGTGTCTTATCATTGTAGCAACGTTGCCGAAAAGTTAAGGAGGCAAAATTCGGTTGCAAGAATGATTGGAGTTTTTTTAATAAAAAACAGATTTAAGGAATATACCGAAACAATTACTTCGAGTCATGAAATTTTAAACACACAAACAAGTTACACACCAGAACTGTGCTCAGTTTGTTTAAAACTCCTCAAGAAAATTTTTAAACCTGGGAATTTATATAAAAAATGTGGTGTTTTTGCGTCAGAAATAACAAGAGAAGACAACACTCAGTATCACCTATTTGAAAATTTCGATTCAAAAATAAAAATAAAACAAAAATCATTGATGCAAAAGTTTGATTTAATTAACAAAAAGTGGGGTAAGGGCAGCATTAAACTGGGCTCAGAAGGCTTCGAAAAAAACTGGCGAATGTCACAAAATTACCTTTCAAAGAGATACACGACAAACTGGGATGAATTACCTGTGGTAAGATGAAGCAATATTTGATTGGAAAGAAATTGCCCAGGAATGTAACATCATTCTAACAAACTTAATGTTTGAGTACAGCTTATCACCTACGATTGGATAACCAAGATTTTTGAGGTGTACCCTTATCTGATGTGTCCTACCTGTTTGTGGTAAACACAAAACCAGGGAACTTTCAAATGATTGACTTTTTGATAGCTCTAAAAACTGCTTTATATCAGTTTTATAAGAAGCATTAAAAGATATTTTATTTACAATAAAGTTTTCCAACTCAAGATCACTTTTGAATTTGGAAGGAGATCCTATATTATAGAAACGAGTTGAAGCGTAATAACCCTTTAGAGGGTCACAATCAGTGACGATTTTTTTGTTATTTTTGTCTCTTGATAAAAAGTTAGACATTTCAACATATCCCAAATGTCTGTTTATCGAATTAGAAAAATCTCCCGGTACCAGGGCAATGTATACTTTTATAACTTCTGAGTTTTGAAACAAATTTGAAAGTCTTACGCATGTCTTATAGTTTTTTGCAATTACAACTATGCCTGATGTGTCTTTATCTAGTCTATGAACAAGTCTAGGTTTTACAATTTGATGTGTTTGTTTGAAGTAGTGCATTAATGAATTTAGAAGTGTACCTGAAGTGTTACTTGATACTGGATGAGAATCTAGGCCGAAAGGTTTATCAACAACTATAATGTCATTATCTTCGTAAATTATTTTAAAGGGAATATAAGATGGTTTAATCTGATTAGGAGATTCATTTGTGTATTGATAAGTTAACCGAAATTCGTCATAGCTTACAATATCGTTTTGAGTTAGGTTGTAGTTTGGTTTCACCTTATTGTTATTAACTAGTACCAATCCGTCGAGAATTGCTTTTTTAAGATAAGTTCTGGATAACTGTGAAAACATTGAAGTTAGATATAAATCTAGTCTCATTGAATGTTGCAGTTTAAAAAACGTTTTTAAAGCGGAAGCTTTAAGCCTTGTTCGTCTTGGGCACTATTAGGTTCAGTTGTGGTTTTTTTTTGTTTTGAATTAGTCGTGTTTGCGTCCGATTTATCTTTGACTAAGTCTAACATTTCTTTTTCATCATGTTCAGCTTTAGATACATTCGTATTTCCACCATCCCAAAGCATTACTCCCAACCACTTGTTATGATCAGTGAAACCAGTTATTTCATCCTTATTTTTCAAAGCGCTTGCTGCAAGTCTTGCTTTTGATGACAAATTGTCAATATAGTGAAGACATATTGCCTCTAATGTTGAAGGTAAAACCGGAGCTCCATACTCAAATGCACCGTGATGAGACAAAATCAGATGAGTAACATGTAACTTTAAATCATTATCAAGCTCTGGATGTTTGTTAGCATAACTTTCAAAAATCAGTGCCCCAATAACAACGTGTCCATACAGCGATCCAACTTTTGAATAGTCTATAGTATTTAGATTAATTTCGAGCTCTTCAATCTTTCCGATGTCGTGTAAAATTATTCCAGCTACCAAAACGTCAAAATTAATTTCTGGGAAAAACCTCATCATAGATTTAGCTATCTCTATCATCTCAAGTACATGTTGTAGCATACCAGATCTAAAATCATGATGAACTGAACGCGCTGCTGGCCAATACTTAAATTTTCTTGATATTTCATCATTGGAAAAAATATCTCGTAAAACATTTCTTAAAGCCTTATTTTTTATTTTTGATATTACTTCCATGAGTTCAGCATACATCTCATTTGTATCGTAAATGCTTGATTGAATAAATTCATCAAGCTTGGACTCATTAATTTCCTTCAAGTAGCTGATGATTAAATGGTTTTGTCCCTTATACTCCTCCACCTTGGCGTTTACTGCCACTAATTTACCATCTGCAAGTGCATTAGTATCTACGTTTTCTAAGCTATCCGACCAAATTCTACCATCAATTTTTCCTGTTTTATCGCTCAAAACTAATTTGTAATACTCTTTACCATTCTTATCTTTTGATTTTTCGTGTGAAGATACTAAAAAAACCTCACCAACTAAAACTGTATTTTTTTTTAGATCCTTAACGTAAATACTTTTCATGTTACTTCATTTTTTGATCAAAAGTATGTCCCTGAAAATGAGTCCAAAAATGAACCCAATAGAAAGTCCACCAAACAAGCCACCAAATAAAGCACTCATAATATCTTGATTTTCTTGTTTAGAAGTCTTATCAGACAAATCTTCATTTTGTACTTTAATGTTAGTATCGACATTATCAATACTGTCACTTTTATTACTCTCAATTAATGGGGGACGATCAACAACAGTAGGTGTTTCGGTAGACTGGGCAATTAATGACGACTGGTTAAATATGATTGGATACGTAAATAAGAAGATGAAAAAAACAATATTAATAACTACTGTCTTCATAATAAAATTTATAAGTTTATAAGTCTGAGAAGTTTATACTTTTTCGCTCTTCAGTTCAATTCTTGGCACTAAATTTTAATATTTCAGCGATTGTAACTTAATTAATATTTCTTTTATATTTCTTTAGCAATAAAACTAAGTTCCTAACTTTAATCG
>RFKV01000013.1 GCA_003694175.1 Candidatus Dojkabacteria bacterium
ATAATGACAGATGTAGTTTAGAAAAAGCAAAAATGAGAAATAAAGAAATACTAACCGTCATGGCATATTTTAAAAATAAAGAAGATTCCAAGGTAGGAGCATATTTTGTCAGAGAAACTTATTATTTAAAACTAAAAAGATTTGGTTTGAATGTGAACTTTTTGCCGCCATTATGGAATGAAGGTTTAGTTGATGAGATTAATGAAATGTATGATAAAAGTCACGGAATTTTGTTAATGGGTGGATCTGATGTAAATCCGATTGTTTATGGGTCTGAAATGCATAAAGAAACAAAAGTTAAAGAACCAGAAAGAGATATGTTAGAAATAAATCTAGTAAAAAAAGCACTAGCAGAAAAAAAACCATTATTAGGCATCTGTAGAGGATGTCAGATCATTGCTGTTGCTTCAGGTGGCACGCTTTACCAACATATTCCTGAACTTACAAATTTGAAGCACGGCGTATCAGAAGATTTAGGATACGATGGTTTGCTTTCTGAAGATAACTATCACGAAGTCTTTATTGAGAGAAATTCTAGGATTTTTGATATTTTGGGCACTGACAAGGTTAAAATTAACACAGGTCATCATCAAGCAGTAAAAACGCTTGGAGAAAATTTCATGGTATCCGGAAAAACCGCAGATGGAATTGTTGAGATTATAGAGGCAAAAGATCTGAACCATTTTTGCTTTGGTTTTCAGGGACATATAGAAGCAATGAATGATATTACAGATAAAGTTTTTGAGGCATTTGTCCAAAGTCTTTAGATCTTTGAAAACACTCAAACTCAAAATCCCACTGGCGCAAGTATACTTGACTTAAAATTTTTACTTCTGCATACCCATCTCTTAAAAAGGCTAAACATAAGACTTTTTTGTCCTTTATTTTATAAACACCCAAAATAACCTTAATTTTTGCAAAGACAGTAGGTTTCAATCAAAAAGAGAAGATAAAATAGTTTATTGATTAAGCAAAAAACAAGTAAAATGCGACTTAGTTGCATTTAAATCAAAAATTTAATATCATTTCAACATGCTTTTATTAAAAATCATTTGAGCAAATGTCTGTTAGCAGGTTTTCATCAAAAAGGGATAAAATTTTGAAACTTTTCTTTACTCATCACGTGCTTACAGCAAATGATGTCTGTAATCTGCTTCCCGAAATTGATAAGGCAACGGTGTACCGAAATCTTTCGTATTTTGTACGTCTGGGTGTTCTTAAGGAGCTAAATATAAAAAGAAATGTTTTAAGCTATGAACTAGTCGATAGTCAGGATTTTCATCACCACTTTATATGTCGAAAATGTAATCAAGTAATAAAAGTTCATGGCATAGATGCGGATAAATTTAAAAAAAGTCTGCCAGCAGGTACATCAATAGAGTCGGTTTCGTTGAATTTGGTAGGACTTTGTTCTAACTGTAATTTATCAAATTGTTAGATTTTTTTACTATGAGAATTGCTTTCGTTGGTAAAGGAGGTAGTGGTAAAACCACCCTGTGTGCTTTGTTCACATTATTTCTTGAGCAAAAGAAGATGAAAAATATATACGTAGTAGATGCAGATTTAAATAAAAACTTAGCAACGCAACTTGGATTAGACACAAATAATGTCGCCAAACTTGGAGAGCCTGAAAATCAGAAAAGTATTAGACTTTGGTTAATGGGAAACCGTACAGATGTCCCGCAAAATGATTTGAAGTACTTTAAAAAAACAACACCGCCGCGTTTTGGTTCAAACGTCATTAGGATTTCAGAAATAGGTTCAATATCTATTTTAAGTAAGTACTTTGTTGGTAACACATTTAAGCTTGCTGAGATTGGAGAATATGACAAAAGTTTAGTAGCAAAGAATTGCTACCATGGTTCTCTAAGTATCTTAGAAAATATACTGAGTCACCTTGACGACAGACAGGGTTGGTTTATCGCTGACATGGTTGCTGGGACAGATACGTTTGTTGGGGCACTGTTTGCACAGTTTGATTTTATATTTATAGTTGCTGAGCCTACTCGAAACTCTCGAGAAGTTGTCAATCAATTCGAAAAGCTAGCTTTGGCAACAGACACAATTAATATTTTCAAGGTTATAGCAAATAAAATAGAAAATCAAAGTGATGTTGACTATATACAGTCATTCTCAAAAAATTTCGAATTAGTTTGTAGATTTGAAAAATCAAAATACATAAAAGAAGCGGAAAAGACTGATTCAAAATTTGAGATTAATAAATTAGAAAAAAACAATCTTGAAGAGTTTGAGAAACTACTTTCTTACTTATCCAAAAAAGCGATTGATCCCAACTATCGTCTTTCGCTCCTACGAAAATGGCACCACAAAGTAGCAATGGATCACACTGGTGAGGATAGAAAAATTCTACTCAATCAGATTACAAACGACAAAGTCTTTGGATGAAATTTAATCATAGTATGAACATGGATAACTTGAATACCTTCGTAGGGGAAAACTCGCTTCTTGATTTTTTAAACCCTAAAAAAACTATCACACCGCTTGTAGAGTTACCCTCGAAACTAAATAGGTTTAAAAAAGAAAATGGTGTAAGGATTTTTATTAAACTAATGTCTCACACTACACTTTTTAATGTCAAGCACGTAACAGTTTACTCTATGCTGGAAAATTTTAAAAAAAAAGGTTCTGGCATTGTCGAAAGTTCTTCAGGAAATACTGCATTCACGCTAAGTATACTAGCTAAGTATTTTGGTTATGAAAAAACTAAATTTTTCTTTTCACATAGGGTGCCTATTGATAAGCTGAATTTAATAAAATTAGTTGCTAATGAAATAGAAATAATTAAGGAACCTCTATGTCCAGACAAAAACGACCCAAACTCTTCAATTAATAAAGCAAAGAAGTTGTCTAAAGAGTCAGATTACGATAATCTAGATCAATATTCCAATCCTTCAAACCCAAAAGGTCACTATGAAATCACGGGTAAACAAATAGTAGAACAGCTTAAACATTTAAACTTAAATATTGACTACCTATTTGCAGCCGTTGGTACCACAGGCACAATCGTTGGTAGTTCTTTGAAAATAAAGGAACATTTTCCCAAGCTAAAAACTGTAGGAGTTGCCTCTGCAGATGATATGACAAGACTTGGTGCAAGATCTAAAAATTCGTTAGAGGAGATTTATTTTGACTGGAGATCATACGTGGATGACTTGATTGAAGTGAATGTTGAGTGTGCTTTCTTGCATTCAATAAAACTAATCAAACACGGATTATTAGTTGGTCCATCAACTGGACATATATTTGCAGGTCTTTTAAAGTACATCGAAGACAATAACTTAAAAAATGTCAATTTGGTGTTTGTATCTTGCGATACTTTTTTGCCTTACGTAAATGAATACATTAAGTACTTATCAAATAAACATCTAGCAGATGTTGTGAATGAAGATTTAGCGTTATCTTATGCGAACATACAATCTCGAATTAGAGGTAGAAAATACGATCAATTCAAGATATTACCTGAGGTCTTTGTAGAAAAATATAAGAACTTAGATAAAACAAGCATTTGTCTTGATGTAAGAAAAGACAGTGAATACGATTCTTTTAGATTAAAAAATACAGTTAAAATAAACCTGCACGACTTAGAACATGACATATTAGGCTTTGTGGAGAATTTAGGAAACTATCACAATGTATACATACTTGACTGTGGTATGTCAGATGCCGCAAAACTTGCGTGCCTTATATTGAGAGATCAGAAAATAAACGCATATTGGATTGAAGGTGGCATTGACTATATATCAAAAAAATGGAGTAACCTGATTTTAAGGTCAGGAAGCCCTATTTAAGTCTCATCACAGACATTTTTCATTAAAACACAGGATTTTTTGATCATGGCAAATAGGGTCTGTTGTTTGGATTTAAAACAAAAGTATTTAACTATTCAAAACAATCAGTTTTGTTCCAAAGTTAACTTTATGTTTAGAAACTAAAAAGTATCTTAGAGTTTAGGTTGATCTACTAATTGTTTTTTTGCATAGTTCAGCAATTAATACAGTCTATAAACCGAAAGTTAGTTTATGGTTCAAATCACGAAATTAAACAGATTGGTTTACTTTTATCTTTTGTCAAATAATTGTTCTGAATTATTAAACACCTGAGGCGTTTCAACCAGAATGAGATTTCCGAAACAACTTTGGAAAATGAAGGTGCTTTAGTCTGGATTATTTAAGTTAAGCCCATATATGATATTAAATGTATTTGGATTTATTATCTTTGTTTGCTTAATTTAAAATATTATTGAGTTAACTTAATTAGAACAAAAGAACAAAACCTTTTAAAAACAATAAGTCCGAAACATAGAATAGTTTCTAGAGTGCTTAAATCGGCAAGATTATAAGTCGATTAACTCTTGATAGTTCAAAATAATTTTTTAATTTGCCATTTCAATTTTTAAAAACACTCTTAATTTTGTTTGTTCCAATCGGCAAAATTTGCAAAGTCACATATTTTGATAGTTCTGTCTTGAATAATGACTACAAAACTTTATAAAAGCAGAGGCTTGGGATCGCATCAAAATTAAGCCTATATGATTCTTTAACAATCTTTTAGACCTCTATGTGTGTTTTAACTCGTTGTATAAAAAGCAAGAATCAAAGTTAAAACGTTGCTAAAGCACTTTCCTAAAGTTGATCTCTAAAATCTCATCTAATTTTTAATTTGTTAACGAAAGAAGAGTAATAAGAAAATTTTTCATCTGCACAAAACATTGACCTGATTCATCAAGACTATAAAGAAGTTACCTAAATACATAAAGCTTAAAAAAAAGATGAGTCAGTCTGTTAAATTTCCAGCTGCATCATATCAAAAAAAGCTAATTTCATTGCTGTATCCAAATTCAAAAACGATTTGCCAAATTACTGAATTAATCTATCAAATAAGTAAGCTAAGTGCTCGAAATCTAAACTTAAATGTATCTAGTAGAAGGATTTAAACAGGAATCAAATATATTACTTTTTATGTGAAGTATATTCTAACTTATATTTATTACTAAAAATTTTCAAATTTGATCCATACGCTGATGTGGTCTTAGCAGTTTATGATTTGAACGATTTTAAAGACAGTGCTTTACTTTTTGAGATCTGGAACTTATTTATTTCTAAACAACTTAAACTATAGGATAGATGATTGTCTTTTATTTTGCTAAAAGTAAACATATACTGTTGTACTTCTTGACATAAGAACAAAAATCAAAAGTCTGCCTTATATTTGTTATTTCGCCTTTACCTTAACTATTTTGACCACTTTGCTTTGATTAACAGAACTTCAATTATCTAGTAACAAAAATTCAACTGACTTAGTTCTCTAGATTGCTAACAGTTCATGAATTAATAATATCAAGAGTAGATAGGCTGAAACTAGACTTATGACTTGGTGAACTAACTATTTAATGCTTAATCAATTCTCTATTCTCAGAACTGGATTTTTGGATGTTTTATACAGCATAGAGCGTTAGGCATTAGAAAAGAGCTGTTTTGTGGAATTATTCAATAAACAATAAGAAACAAAGAGACAATAAGTAAACATGACATTAAATGTGTCTCGTTCCCTATAAATACTAACAAAAAAGAATAAGTAAAAATAAAACTTGTTAAAAGAATGAGCAAATTATCTTTCTATTGTACAGCTTTTATTTTTGTATTATCAATACTCGTTAACAAAGTTACAGTTAGAG